>NZ_RAWD01000006.1:0-86675 GCF_003612065.1 Corallococcus sp. CA047B | reverse complement strand
CTCCCGCCCCACGCCCGCGCAGACGCCGGCCGTGAAGGCCCCGCCCTCGCCGGCGGACGCGGAGTCCATCGCCCAGGCCGACATGGAGCTGGGGCTGCTGGAGGAGTTCCCGGACGCCGACGCGCAGAGCGGCATCGCGTCCGCCATGCTGCACGCGCACTCGGATGCGCCGGTGTCGCAGAACCGCATCGTGGAGCGCCTGAAGCAGGACGGCCGCCTGGAGTCGCTCTTCGGTGAGGTGTTCCGCGAGGACAACCCCTTCGTGGAGCAGCCGCACAAGGCCGCCATCGTGCGCGCGCTCGACACGGCGCTCACCCGCGGCACGGTGACGTCCGACGACCTGCGCGCCTTCTCCCGTGGCACCTACGCCCAGGAGTGGCAGCAGATTGGCGTGGCACTGGGCGACGCCCGGAAATAACCGGCTTCCCCGCTTCGCCCCCATCGCTTCACGCTTCTTCACGCGCGCGCCGGTTGCGCCGTGACGCGTGCGCGCGAGGATGGGGCCGCCATGGAAAGCCCGTTGCGCTTCATCCTGTTCTTCCTCTTCGTCGGCGTCGCGGCGGTCTACGTCCACATCTATCTGTACCGGCGCCTGTTCCGGGACACGTCTGAAAGCCGTGCGTGGCGGCTCACCGGCAAGGTGCTGCTGACGCTGCTGTGCCTGCCGCTGCTGTTGTCGTGGGTGGTGACGCGCGTGCTGCCCTCCGCGTTCGCCATGGCCGTCATGTCGTGGACGTGGATGGGCGTGGCCGTGTACCTGCTGCTCTCCCTGGCGACGCTGGGCGGGGTGCGCTGGCTCGTCGCCCGGACGCGGGGCCACCGGGGCGTGAAGGCCCCCGTCGCGGCGCCATCCCAGGAGCCGGTGGCGACGCCCTCCCTGGCGGAGCTGTCCGTCACCGTCCCGCCCCCTGGCGTGGACGAGGACCGGCGCCGGTTCCTGGCCCGGGCCACCGCGGGCGGCGCGGTGCTGGCGGCCGGCGGCCTGACGGGCTTTGGCATGTGGAGCGCCTTCCACCCGCCGGTGGTGAATGAAGTCACGGTGCGGCTGCCCGGCCTGCCCAAGGCCCTGGACGGCTTCAGCATCGTCCACATGAGCGACATCCACGTGGGCCCCATCATCCAGCGCCGCTTCATGGACGAGCTGGTGCGCCGGGCCAACGCGCTCAAGCCGGACCTGGTGGCCATCACCGGCGACCTGGTGGACGGCACGGTGAGCGACCTGGCCCACTCCGTGGCCGCGCTCCAGAACCTGAAGGCGCGCGCGGGCACGCACTTCATCACCGGCAACCACGAGTACTACTGGAACTCGAGCGCCTGGGCGGACGCGCTCACCGGCCTGGGCATCACGGTGTTGCGCAACCGTCACGTGTCCATCGGGGACGCGGGCGGCGCGTTCGACCTGGTGGGCGTGGACGACTGGTCCATGCGCAACGGGCCGCAGGGCTACAACCTGGACGCCGCGCTCGCCGGCCGGAACCCGGACCGGGCCTCCGTGCTGCTCGCACACCAACCTTCCAATTGGGATGTGGCGGCGAAGGCCGGCATGGGACTGCAACTGTCCGGGCACACCCACGGCGGACAGTTCTTCCCCTTCACCGTCGCCGTGTCCGCCATCTGGAAGCACGACGCCGGCCTCTTCCAGGAGGGCGACCGCCACCTGTACGTCAGCCGGGGCACCGGTTTCTGGGGCCCGCCCCTGCGCGTCGCCGCGCCGTCCGAAATCGTTAAGGTGACGCTTATCTCGTGAGGTGTAGATTTACCCGGAAATGAGCAAGGAACCAGCGAAGCGCGAAATCAAGCAGGAGCGGGCAGCGCGGACGCGGGTCGAAATCCTGGAGGCCGCCATCACATTGTTCGCTCGGCGGGGATACCTGTCGACGACGATGTCGGACCTGGCGAAGGCCATCCGGATGACGCCCGGCGCGCTGTACTGGCACTTCCCCACCAAGGAAGACCTGCTGCTGGCGGCCATCGAGGAGCTGCACTCCCGCTACCAGGCGGAGTTCCTGCCACTGCTCACCGAGCGCCGGATCCTCTCCGGCCGGGAGCAGCTGGTGTTCGTCGTCTCGCGCACCTCGCAGTTCCTGCGCTACCACCGCGAGTACGGCATCTTCTTCGGGATGCTGTCCGCCGAGTCCGCGGAGTCCAACGACCGCGTGACCGAGCTGCTGCGGGAGAAGATCGCCATCTACGTGCAGGTGCTGGCGGGGATGATCCGCTACGGCCAGAAGCGCAAGGAGTTCCGCGAAGAGGTGGACCCGCTGCACATGGCCCACACGATGATGGGCGGCTACCTGGGCATCCTGCTGCACCACAACCTGTTCCGCGCCATCGTGAACTACGACCCGCTGATGGCGTCGTTGGATCAGATCCTCTCCGGCGGCCTGCACGTGCGCGGCCCGCTGGGCTAGCCAGCGCCCCCCGGAAACGAAGACGCCCGCCCCCCGATGCGCTGGGGAGCGGGCGTCTTGTCATTTCAGGGGATTCACGACGGCGGTACACCCCGCCTCCCTCCACCTTCGAGGGAAGCGGAGCGGGGTCCGCGCGCTACGGCAGTTCGACCGGGCTCTTCGAGCTCTGCGGCTGGCGCACGGCGCGGGTCACGAAGTCCGTCGAGTTGTCGTCCGTGTCGTAGCCATTGCCCAGGGTTTCGTCCGCGCCGCCCACCGCCATCGTCGCGGAGGTGGAGGTGGCCTTGGCCTTGCGCTCCAGGCTGCCACCGGACGCGGGGTGCGCCGGAGCGGCCTTGCCTTCCGGGCCCGCGCCCGTGCCGTAGCCCATCAGGTCCACCACGTTCGGGTCCGTGGCCGTGGTGCCCATGGCGCCCGTGCCGATGCGGATGTGGCCGCCCGCCGTCATGCTGGCCGACGAGTTGATGCCGGACGTCTCGTCCGCGGTGACCTTGGGGTCGGAGAAGGTGCTGCTGCCAATCAGGTAGTAGCCGTGCGCCTTGATGACGGCATCCGCCTTCAGGGTGAAGGACCCGGAGTAGGTGGCGCCGGTGGCGGAGCGGTACTGGACCTTCCACCCGCCGATGCTCACGTCCTGGTTGGTGGGGTTGTAGAGCTCCACGAACTCGTCGGTCGCCGACGCCGTCGTGCCACCGCAAACCTCGCTGATGACCACGTGGCCCACGTTGGCGACGAGGCTCACGGTGATGGCCGCGGACTTCGTCACGCCCGCGTAGGACGCGTTGAGCTGGGTGCTGCCCTCCGCGCTCCCCGCCGTGAACGTCACCGAGGCGGTCGTCTGACCCTCCGGCACCGTCACCGTCGCGGACGACAGCTCACCCACGCCCGAGGGCGCGAGCACCACGTCCACCACCGCACCGCCCGCCGGGGCCTTGCGGTCCAGCGTCACGGTGAACACCTGCGTCTTGCCCGCGTTCACCGTCACCACGTCCGGCGTGATGCTGGCGAGCTTCGGGGGCGGAGGCAGCACGGTCAGCGCGCCCGTGCGCGTGATGCCGTTGAGCGAGGCGGACACGGAGCCCGCCCCTTCCCCGTCCGCCGCCGCGGTGAACACCACCGTCGCCGTCGTCTCACCGGGGTTCACCGTCACCGACGTGCTGGCCAGCGCGCCGAAGGGCGTGCCCGTGGGCGACGTCAGCGACAGCAGCACCTGCACCGCGGTCGTGGGCGCGGACTCCAGCGTCACCGTGTACACCTGCTGCGCGCCCGCGTTCACCGTGGCGGTGGACGGGGAGAGCGACACCAGCCGGGGCACGTCCGTGATGACGTTCACGGTGGCGTCCAGGGTCTGGCCGACATGGGTCACCGTCAACGTGCCGGCACCGGTGCTGGCCTCGTCCACGGTGAAGTCGAAGGTGGCGCTCTGCGCATCCGTGGCCACCGTCGCGTTGGTGAAGGCGCCGAAGCCCGCGGGAGACACCGTCAGCCCCAGCGTCGTGCCGGCCGGCGCGGGCCGGTCGAACGTCACCGTGAAGCGCCCCGTTCCACCCGGCGCCAGCCCCTGCGTCCGCGGCGTGAGGTTCGTGATGGACGCGGCCTCGTCCGTGCCCAGCACGCGCAACGTGGTCGTCTGCGAGGACGCGCCCAGCGTCGCGGTGAGGGTCACCGCCGCCGAGGGCGCCAGCGCCTGCAGCGCCACCGTGGCGCTCGTCTGGCCCGCGGGGATGACGACCTGTCCACCCACCGCGTTCAACGCCGCCGAATCGCTGGAGGTGATGGACACGGTGATGTCCACCACGGAGGCGAACGCCACCGACACCGTGAGCGCCTGGGGAATGGCGCTGGCGTTGCCCACGCGCGCGAAGCCGCCGGACGTGAAGGCCGTCAGGGCCGGCAGCGGCGTGAGCATGTCGACGACGCCCCGGGGCAGCAGCTTGTGGTCGCTGAAGGTGTAGGTCAGCACGCCGCGCAGCACGCGGTACTCGGTGCCCAGGACCTGCGTCGGGTAGGTGTAGGCCTGGTCGTCCACCATCAGGCCCGTGGCCGTCGGAGTCCCGGACTTGTTCTCATCGACGATGAACTCGCGCTGGGCGTTCTCCAGGCGGGTGTTGAACACGTTCTGGACCTCCACCAGCGCGCCCTCCAGGGCCTTCGCCCGGGGACCACCGGTGCGGATGGCCTCCGTGCGCACGACCACCGGCGCGGGCAGCGCGTTGCCGGAGCTGTGCTTCGTCACCGTGGCATCCGTGACCTCCAGCAGGCCGAAGTACTCCTTCAGCGTGCCTTCCACCCGGATGTTGTCACCCACCGCCACGGCCGCCTTGTCCGAGTAGATGTAGAGGCCGGAGTTCTCCGCCCCCATGCCCGCCGGATAGTTGGCCACCTGCACCCAGTAGCCACGCGTCGACTTCGCATCCACGGCGGTCACCACCACGTCGTCCACCGCCACCTTGGCGTTCACGAGCGACGTCTTGCCGGAGGAGGGCGTCGTCTTCACGTCGTAGACGGTGACGGGGCACGCGGCGCCGTTGGCGTTGGCGACCTGGCACGGATCGCACTCGTCGCCCACGCCGTCGCCGTCCGCGTCCTTCTGGTCCGGGTTGGGCACGAGCGGGCAGTTGTCGCCGGGAGCGACGATGCCGTCGTAGTCGAAGTCCGAGGGGTCGGTGGCCTCGCAGGCGCCGGCCGCCGCGGGGCAGCCGTCGCAGGCGTCGCCCTTGCCGTCAGCGTCGGTGTCCTTCTGGTTCGCGTTGGCCACGTACGGGCAGTTGTCACGCCACGTCGGCACGCCGTCGTGGTCGTCGTCCTCGCCGCGGAAGGCCACACAGGCGGTGGTGCCCGCCTCCAGGGGGCACGGGTCGCACGCATCGCCCACGCCGTCACCATCCGTGTCCGCCTGGCGCCCGTCGTCCATGGGACGCACGGGGTTGAAGATGGCCGGGCAGTTGTCCGTGGCGGCCGGGATGCCGTCCGCGTCCGCGTCGTCCGCGCTCGCCACGCCCGAATAGACGGTGGAGCCGTTGACCGCGGCGACGGGGAAGACGGTGCCTACCGCGTTGCGCGCCGGCTCGCACGTCGGCTCGTTGGCGGGCGTCTCACAGGCGAACAGCGGGTAGAGGTTCCGGGTGTCCGTCGAGCCCTGGAACGCCGTCAGGTTCTTGCCAATCTCCGACTGCACGCACGCGGCCTTCTGGGTGCCACACACGGCCAGCGCGTCACAGGTGTCCGCGCCCTTGAGGCCGTCCACCAGGGCCTGGTCGCCGTAGAGCGGCTTGCCACCGCGCATCGTCAGGACCACGTCCTGCGGATCCGCGGCGATGACCGCGCGGTACGGAGAGCCGGCGTAGGCGCCCTGCCGGAAGATGGCCAGGTCCGCCAGCTTGCCCGGCTTGATGCGGCCCACCTTCTCATAGACGTCCACCGCGTCCGCCGCGTTGGCCGTCACCATGCGCCACAGCTCCTCGTCGGTGAAGGTCTTGGCGTAGCGGGTGGAGTTGAGGTGGTCCGCGCAGCGCAGCTCGCGCAGCAGGTTCATGGAGCCGGAGCGGATCCAGTCCGTGCCCAGGGAGACGGACACGCCCAGCGTCTTGAACGCCGTCACCATGGCCGTGTCGCCGTACAGCGAGACGTTGGTGCGCGGCGACCAGACCAGGCCGGTGCCGTGCGCGGCCATCTGCGAAATCTCCCGGGCGGTGAGGCCCACGCCGTGGATGATGGCCGAGCGCGGATACAGCACGCTGGCCGCCCCGGAGGACAGGCAGCGGAACTCGTTGAGGGACGAGGCCTCGATGCCTTCGGAGACGTGCGGCAGGTACGCGGACGTGCGCGACGCGACATCCGCCGCGGACGGGAAGGAGCTGTAGGCGCAGCTGCCCACCAGCTCGGTGCCGCCACTGTCGCCCAGGGGGAAGGTGTCCGAGTCCGCGGCGCCTTCACCCAGGCCCTCCTGCAGGGCCGAGGCCGACACGTCCAGGTTGCGCAGGAACCCCTTCTGGCCACCCGCGCCCGCGACGGAGGTGGTGCCCGCCATCACCTGGCGCAGCTCCGCCCAGAGGATGGCGTCCGCCTTGGCGCTGCCCGAGTTGTTGAGCTGGGTGTGGCTGTTGTTGCCCGTGCGCCAGTCGTTGCGGTGCTCGTAGCGCTCCGTGCTGTTGCTGGCCAGGGGCGCGCCCTGGAAGCTGATGTGGTCGTGCGGGTTGATGAGGCCCGGGGAGATGACACCCGTGGGGCACATCACCTGCGTCGCGTCCGCGGCGCCGGCCGCCGTCGAGCAGTCGCACGCGGAGCAGGTGATGACGCCCTGCGCATCCACCAGCACCTGGCCGCCCAGGAACGTCTCACCGTCCGTGAGCACCACGCCGGTGAACAGCGTGCCCGCCGTGCCCGCCTTCGTCACCGCGCACGTGGCGCCGTCCGGAAGCGCCGCGGGAGGCGTGGCCCAACACTGCGTCGTCTTGGTGGGCGTGACGGTACAGTCCGCCTCGCACCCGTCGCCGCTCACCGCGTTGCCGTCGTCACAGACCTCCGTGACTTCCTTCTCGCCGTCGCCACACTTCGACGGAGTCAGCGTGCAGTTGGCTTCGCACCCGTCGGCCCCTTCCTTGTTGCCGTCGTCGCACTGCTCGCTTCCCTCCTTCTTGCCGTCGCCGCACACCACCACGGGAACTTCAGGATCATCGGATCCACAGGCACTGCCCAAAAGGAGGACCGCGCCCAGGGCGGCCAGCAATAAGCGGGGGGAGCTGCGCATGAAGCCTCCTGCCGGATAGGCAGTGCCGAGAAAGGTCGGAGCGTCGAGAAGCACCCCGGACCTCGCACGCGGCAGAGGACCCGGGGTGCAACATTTCAGCGATACCTGACCCGTGAAGTCCACTTCGTGGGACTCAAAGCGTCCGCCGTGTACCTGGAGGTGTGGTAGGAGCGCACCCAACGTGTGGGGGAGCGTGCTCATGACGCGGGCGCACAAGGTCTAGAGTAGGGGGGCACATGATCACCCGGAATCCGTCGAGTACCGTTTCCCGCTTCCTCGAAGGGCACCTGCGGCGCGATGCGCAGGCGCGTGAGCTGTCGGTCGCGCGCTTCATGAGCATCCTGTCCGGCATCTGCGTGGTGGTGGCCGCGGCGCTGGGTCCGTCCATGGGCTGGGACCTGACGCTGGCGCTGATGGGACTGTCGGCGGTGCTGGCGGGCTATTACGCGGTGATGTGGGCGGTGCTGCGCAAGGGCGTCTTCCACCCGGCCATCCCGTGGCTCAACGTGGCGATTGAAGTGAGCATCCCCGCGGTGGTGCTGACGTTCGACCTGCGCTACCAGGGGCCCGTCTACGCACTCACCGCGCCCACGATTGTCATCTGGGGCGCGCTGGTGACGCTGGCGGGCCTGCGCAGCAACCCGCGCCTGGGACTGGCCGCGGGCGCGCTGGTGGCGGCCGAGTACCTGACGCTCTACTTCGGCTTCGTGCGGCCGCTGTTGCCGGAAAGTCCGCTCATCACGCTGGCGCCGCTGTTCATCTGCGTGCGCGCGTTCTTCTTCGTGGCCACCGGGGCGCTGACGGCGGTGCTCGCGCGGCACTTCCTGGAGCGCACCCGGAGCGCGCTCGCGTCGCTGCGCGAGCAGGAGGTGATGGGCAAGTACGTGCTGCATGAGCGGCTGGGCGCGGGCGGCATGGCGGAGGTGTACCGGGCCACGTACTCGCCCGAGGGCGGCTTCGAGAAGCAGGTGGCCCTCAAGCGCATCCTGCCGTCGTTCGCGGACGACGCGTCCTTCGTGACGATGTTCCGCCGCGAGGCGGAGCTGTGCTCGTCGCTCAACCACCCCAACATCGTCCAGGTGTTCGACCTGGGCCGCCACGGCGGCACCTACTTCCTGGCGATGGAGTACGTGGACGGGCTGCCGCTCAGCGGCGTGCTCAAGCCGCAGGTCCGCAAGCCGCTGCCGCTTTCGGCCGCGACGTTCCTGGCCGCGGAGCTGGCGTCCGCGCTGGACTACGTGCACCGCAAGACGAGCCCGGACGGAGAGCTCCTGCGGCTGGTGCACCGCGACGTCAACCCGCCCAACGTCCTCATCTCGCGCATCGGCGAGGTGAAGCTGTCGGACTTCGGCATCGCGCGCGACGCGGCCCGCGCGAACCTCACGGTGGCCGGCAGCGTGCGCGGCAAGCTGGGGTACATGGCACCGGAGCAGGCCATGGGCCGGGACTTCGACGGGCGGGCGGACCTGTTCGCGCTGGGGCTCACGCTGCATGAGGCCCTCACCGGCCGGCGCGCACTGAGCGGCCATTCGGAGGAGCTGCTCCTGCGCGCGGCGGTGGATCAGGAGGTCGTCCCGCCCTCGCAGCTCAACCCCGCGGTGCCGGTGGCGCTGGACGCCATCGTCATGTCGCTCCTGCAGAAGGACCCGCAGCGGCGCACGCCCAACGGCGCGGCACTGCGCCAGCAACTCCTGGCGCTGGAGGGCCCCGCGGCCCCCTTCCCCCATGGACAGGCGGAGCTGGGACGGGTGGCGCGCGAGGCGAAGGCGCTCGCGACGGCGCTGACGAAGGAGGAGTCGGAGTCGTTCGCCGCCGTGGAGGCGCCGGCCGTGCGCTCGGCCTGAGGCCGGTCCCGTGCCCCCGGGGCGCGGAGCCGGGACGGTGCGGGAGCGCTGCACGGGGCATCGGAGCGCGCTACAACCCGACGCGTCCCCGCTCCTGGAGTGCGTCGCCTTGGACATCGCCGTCATCACCTACGCAGGAATGCCGCAGCTGTACCCGCTGGATGCGCCACTGGTACCCGCCCTGCGCGCGCTGGGGCTGGATGCCCGGCCGGTCATCTGGGACGACCCCTCCGTGGACTGGAGCAAGGTGCGCGCGGCGGTGGTGCGCAACGCGTGGGACAGCCACCTGCGCCGCGAGGAGTTCCTCGCGTGGGCGGAGCGGGTGGACGCCGTCACGCGGCTGTTCAACCCGTTGGACGTGCTGCGCTGGAACACGCACAAGGGCTACCTGAAGGACATGGAGGCCCGGGGGCTGCCCCTGACGCCCACCGTGTGGGTCGAGCCCGGCGGCACGCTGGACGTGGAGCAGGTGGCGCGCGAGCGGGACTGGGACGCGGTGGTGCTCAAGCCCGCGGTGGCGGCCGGCGGGCTCAAGGTCTTCATCTTCCGGCGCGAAGCGCTGCGCGACGCGAGCGCGAAGGTGACGGAGCTCGCGAAGGAGGGCGACGTGATGGTGCAGCCCTACCTCACCGCCTTCGAGACGGAGGGCGAGCGCTCCTACATCTTCTTCAACGGAGTCTTCAGCCACGCGGTGCGCCGCCCGCCCACGTTGGCCTCAGCGCCCCGGGGCTTCGCGGAGCCGCACGCGTTCACGCCGGACAACCCGGCGGAGCTCAAGGTGGCGGAGGCGGTGCTGGAGGCGTCCGGTGGCGCGCGGCTGTTGTATGCGCGCGTGGACGTGGCCACGGACAACGCGGGGCGCACCCGGTTGCAGGAGGTGGAGGTGACGGAGCCGTGCCTGTTCCTCACCCTGGATGCGGCGGCGCCGGAGCGGTTCGCCCGGGCCGTCATCGCCCGGCTGTAGCGTCCGGCCGGAGGTTCACGCTCGCCGGCCATTCGACCACTCGTGGACACCTGCGAACGCGGTGTGGCGGCGAGGGGTCGTGATGGGGTTATGTGTGGAGCATGCGCGCCCTGTTGCTCTCGTTGCTCATCCGCCAGCACATGGCCCTCAAGGAGAAGTTCAGCGCCAAGTACCCGCACGCCTGGTTGGTGTGGGAGGCGGGCGCGTGGAACGTCCCTGAAGAGCAGAATGTGTCGGCCACGCGGTTGCCCATGATGGACCTGC
Source organism: Corallococcus sp. CA047B (assembly GCF_003612065.1). NCBI lineage: Bacteria > Pseudomonadati > Myxococcota > Myxococcia > Myxococcales > Myxococcaceae > Corallococcus > Corallococcus sp. CA047B. The sequence continues at coordinate 76,442 of NZ_RAWD01000006.1, read as the reverse complement.
GCGACTGCCTGCCCGCGGGCGACGCGCTGTGCTTCGAGCTGATGGGGGTGGCGGAGCGCGGCCCCTTGAAGCTGGGGCGCGCCGAGCACAACACCTTCGTCGTCAACGACGCCACGGTGTCGCGCGAGCAGCTGGCCCTGCACCCCACCCCGGAGGGGCGCTGGACGGTGGAGCGGCTGGCGCACTCCCGGCCGGTGACGGTGAATGGCGGAACGCTGGAGCCCGAGCAGCCCCGGGTGCTTCAGCCCGGCGATGAGCTGAAGGTGGGCGACGTGCGCCTCACCTTCCACGACGCCGTGTCGTTCAACGCGCGCATCGGCCGTATCGCCGCGCAGGTGCTGGCACAGGCCTCCTCTCCGCCGCCGCGCTGACGCGAAGGCCGTGCGCCGCCTCCGGGAAGCCGTGAGCCCGGAAGCGCGGCACCGGATGCCGCGAACCCGACCTCAGGTGGCCGCGACGGACAGCGGACCGCCCCGGGCCCCTACCGCCCCACGGTGCCGAGCGTCGTGTCCCGGGGGTTCGGTGCCGTGGCGACCCACACCGCACCGCCCGCGAGCAACGCCGCCGCGCCCACGCCGGCCCAGACGTACCAGCGACGCGACCAGGGCTTGGAGGCCTGCGTCGTCACCGCGCCTTCCGGCACCTGCATCGCCAGGGCCTCGGAGGCCCCGTTCTTCTCCTGCGCGGCGACCGGCGTCGCGGAGGGATTCGCGGCGAGCCTCGCCTGGCTGGCGCGCGCCTCCGCCAACGCGGCCTGCTCACGCGCCCGCTGCAGCTCGCGGTCCCGCGTGAAGCGTTCGCGCTCCCGGCGCTGCTCCTCCTGGGCGCGCGCCTTGCCGTCCATCTCCGCGATGAGCTCGCGCACCACGTCCGCGTTCGCGGGCTCCTCCGACGACAGCGCCAGGTAGCGCCGGTAGAAGAAGGCCGCGCGCGACGGGTTGTTCAACTGCCGGTGGCACTGCGCGATGTTGAAGAGGAACGCGGGCAGCGGCTTGAGGCGGTACGACTCGCTGAAGGCCTTGAGCGCCCGGTCGAACTCACCCAGGTCGTACGCCAGGTTGCCTTCGGAGAAGCGATCGCGCGCCTGGGCTTCCGAAGAAACCGTGGGCGCCTCCTGCGCCACCACCGGCAGCGGCGCGCCCAGCCCGAGCGCCAGCACGAGGCTCAGCGCCTTGCGGTCAATGCGCCGCGAATGGATCAATGACCGCATCCCTGCTTCCTCCCTTGCGGCCCGGCCCGCGAGCCGGCGCGCGGCGCGGCCCCGCGCTCGCCTTCACGAGCGGCACGGTCAGCTCCGCGGCGGCGGCATCCTGCTTCAGCTCCACCGCGCGCTCCAGCGGAACGTAGCCCGCCAGCTCCACGCGAAGCTGCGACGGCACCGCCCGCCGGGCCAGCGCCTTCGTCAGCGGCGTGACGCCCAGCTCCTCCCCGGTGTCCACGCGAACCACCTTCGCGCCGGGCGGAGACGAGTGCACCGTCAGCGTCACCGCGTCGTTCGCGCCCGCGACCGTCCCGCTCGCGGCGGCCGTGGCCCCCTCCACCTGGACGACGTCGGCTTCGGGCGAGCGCGACGGATGCAGGCGCTTCCACGTCGTGATGCCGGACACCAGCGCCAGCGCGGCCAGCGCCGCCGACACCTGGAGCCGCCGGTCGCGCAGCACGGAGGGCACCCGCATGCGCAGGGTGGGCCGCTCCAGCTCCTCCACGGGAGACAGGGCGGAAGGCGCCGCCGTCACGGCGGGCAGCAGCAGCAGCGCGGTGGTGACCTCCGCCAGTTGCTGCGGCCGGGCTTCCGGCTCCTTCGCCAGGCAGCGCATCACCAGCGCCGCGAGCGCGGGCGGCATCGGTTCACCCGACGGCAGGTGCGAGGGCAGCGGCGGCGGCGGCTGGGTGATGATCTGCACCACCAGCTGCCCGAAGGCCGACGCCTGGAAGGGCGGATGGCCCGAGAGCATCTCGTAGAGGATGTTGCCCACCGCGTAGATGTCCGCGCGAGCGTCCACCGGCAGGCCCGCGGCCTGCTCCGGCGCCATGTACGCGGGCGTCCCGATGATGGTGCCATCCAGCGTGCCGGTGAGGCTCACGCCGGTCTGCGTCGTCATCAGCTTGGCGACGCCGAAGTCCAGCACCTTCACGAAGTCCGACTGCCCCGAGCGCTGGCTGATGAACAGGTTGTCCGGCTTGATGTCCCGGTGCACCACGCCCACCTGGTGGGCCGCGCCCAGCGCCGCGCACACCTGCACGGCCATGCGCTGCACCCGCGCGAGCGTCAGCCCCTCTTCCTTCAGCAGCGCGCCCAGGTTCTGGCCGCGCAAGAGCTCCATCACGCAGTAGACGTGCCCGTGGGGCGAGTCGTCCACGAAGTCGAAGACCTCCACGATGTGCTCGTGGTTGATCTGGTTGACGGTGCGCGCCTCCTGGAAGAAGCGCTGCACGAACGAGCTGTCCCGCGCGTGCTCCGGCCGCAGCACCTTGAGCGCCACCTGCCGACCCAGCCGCACATGCCGCGCCTGGAACACCCGCCCCATGGAGCCTTCACCCAGGAGCCGCTCGAGCTGGTAGTTGCCCAGCACCGTGCCCTCCTGGACCTCTTCTCCAGGCTGCGCCATCAGGGCCTGCGTCGTCCCGCCACCGTCGCTCACGGCGTCACCGTGGCCGGACAGGACTGTGTGGGCGAAGAGATCGTCGGTGACCATGGGGGGATCAGGTTTCCATGGCGGGGCGACCCTGCAACCCAGGGGCGGTCATCTATCGCTCCAACGACGGAAAAACTTTCGCCACGTGACGATTGGACCGCCCCACCCCGCATGGAGCTGTCCCATGTGCGGCCAATACGCACCTTCCGTCCACGGACATTGAAATACTTCTCCATACAGCGCACTCCCGTCCCGTTCCCCCGCATGGATGGTCGCCGCTTGGATGCGGTTGGTCAACGTGGGCGGAAGGCCCGGTAGCACGGTGGCTGGTGGATTGTTCCTGCCGTAAGGGGGCGCCAGAAGGGTCGCCTGGACACCGCTCGGCGGGCAGGAGGCTCGCTGGGGGAAGCTTGCCGGGGACGAGGGGGGTCCGCACTCCTCAAGACACGACCCAAGGGAGGCATGAAGATGGCGGACAAGAGGCTCTGGATCCTGGTGGCCAACGCGAGTCGCGCCCGGCTCTTCGCCACGGACGCGAAGGCGGAGAAGTGGGACCTCATCGAGCAGTTCCAGCATGACGAGAGCCGGGCCAAGCCCGTGGACCTCTTCAATCAGGCCGACAATCCCAACGCGGGCACGCTGCATGGTCCGGTGCCGGAGAACGACCCCAACGGACGGCGGGAGCTGGAGCACGACCGCTTCGCGCGGGAGCTGTCCGCGCGACTGGACAAGGGCGTGGATTCGCAGTCCTTCGACGAGCTGGTCATCGCCGCGCCGCCCGCGTTCCTGGGCAGGATGCGGGGCCTGCTGAGCACGCGCGTGAAGCAGCGGGTGCGGCTGGACCTGGACGCGGACTACTCGAACCTGCCCGCGCGGGACCTGCCTGACCGGGTGCCCCTGTTGTAGGCAGCCAGTCGGCCGGGGGGTATGTGGCCCGGGTTCTGGTATAGGACCTGGGTTACCTCTCTTCGCGCCCGACGTGCCATGCCTCCTCTCTTCTTGCGATCCCTGACGCTGCGTGGGCGGCTGCTGCTGTACATGACCCTGGTGTCCTGCGTGCCCCTGCTGGCCCTCACCGGGATGCAGGACTCGCTGATGCGGCGGCAGACGGAGGCGCAGATCGACTCCTCGCTGCGCATGGAGGCGGAGGGCTTCAAGGACCTGCTCGAGTCCACCCTCGCGGAGCGCGAGTCCAGCGCGCGCAGTTGGGCGGAGGACCCGGTGCTGCGCGCCGCGCTGCGCACGAAGGACGCATCCTCCAGCGACGCGATGCTGGCGCTGCTCCAGCGGCGCTACCTCACGCTCAACGGCATCGTGCTCTTCAGCAATGACGGCGTGGCCATCTCCACCAGCACGTCCGGCCTGCGCGACGCGTACGCCGGCACCAGCGCCCAGGTGCGCGCGTCCGCGTGGTTCCGCGAGGCCCAGGTCGGCCGCACCACGGCGGAGGGCGTGGACGTGGAGGATCCCATCTTCAGCGTGCACGTGCTGCCGCTGGCGGTGCCGGTGACGGACGAGGCGGGAAAGCCCCTGGGCGTGCTGCTGGCCGCGTTCGACTGGGGTCAGGTGGGAGAGCTGGCGAAGCCCGCGCTCGCCCGGGCCCAGCAGCGCGGCCACCCCAGCTTCTCCATGGAGGTGAAGAGCGCGAACGGCGCGACGCTGTTCGACACGCGCAAGGGCGCGCACGACGACACGGGCCGGGTGGCGGTGGCCGCGGTGAACGGCACGCTCGTGCGCGACGTGGGCGACGGGTGGCGGTTCCTGGCCCAGTTGGATCCCGCGGAGGCCTACGCGCCGCTCAACCACATGCGCCGGCTGGTGCTGGGACTGGCGGCCCTCTTCGTCGCGGCGGTGGGCGTGGGCTCCTGGATGCTGGCGCGCGGCATCACCCGCCCCCTGCGCGCGCTGAGCGAGATGGTCCGCCGCGTCGTGAAGGAGGGCGACCTCACCCAGGTGATGGAGGCCCAGACGGGCAAGGACGAGGTGGGCGAGCTGACGGAGGCGTTCGTGCAGATGATGAAGAACCTGCACGAGACGGCCACCAGCCTCCACCAGGGCACGCGCGTGCTCAGCGAGACGGTGGCGGAGCTCAACCTCGCCTCCGAGGTGCAGGAGCGCAACGTGGCCCGGCAGGCGGCCGCGCTCCAGGAGACGCAGGTCACCGCGCAGGAGATCAAGCAGACTTCGCTGCTGGCCGCGGAGAAGGCGGAGACGGTGCTGGGCGTGGCGGCGCGCGCGGAGGAGGTGGGCCGCGCGGGCGAGGGCGCCATCCGAGACAGCCTGGACGGCTTCCAGGGCCTGCACGAGCAGTCCGGGGAGATGGCCATGCGCATCGTGCAGCTCAACGAGCGCACGCAGCAGATTGGCGGCATCACCCAGACGGTGAAGGACCTGGCGGACCAGTCCAACATGCTCGCGCTCAACGCGGCCATCGAGGCGGTGCGCTCCGGCGAGCACGGCAAGGGCTTCAGCGTGGTGGCGCGGGAGATCCGCAACCTGGCGGACCAGTCCATCCAGGCCACGGAGAAGGTGCGCGACATCCTGGGGGACCTGGGCCACGCCATCATCTCCACCGCGAAGATGACCGAGCAGAGCCACGCGAGCGTCGCGGAGGGCCTGGATCAGGTGCGCACCAGCGGCGAGCACCTCAAGGAGCTGGCCGCCATCGTCCAGGACAACGCCGCGGCGGCGCGGCAGATCGCCGGCGCGGTGAGCCAGCAGAACGCGGGCATCGCCCAGATCTTCAGCGCGGTGACCGACCTGTCGTCGATGATGACCGAGACGCAGGCCAGCCTGAAGTCCACCACCGGCGCCGCGCGGCGGCTGCAGGAAGTGGCCGGACGGATGGAAGGCGTCGCCAGGGCGTACCGCATCTAGCCTGTCCCCCGGAGGAATCCCCGTGGCCGCTGTCCCCGCCGTGAAGGCCGTGCTGTTGGATCTGGGCAACGTGCTGGTGTTCCACGACAACGCCCTGCTCTTCGCGCGGCTCGCGGCGCGGGCGGGCCTGGAGCCCCAGGAAGCGGCGCGGCGGCTCACCGGCGCGGGGTGGACGGCGGCGAACCGGGGCCTGCTGGACGCGGAGGGCATCCGCCAGGACGTGTGCGGCGCGCTGGGCGTGGAGCTGCCCATGGCGGAGTTCGCGCCCCTGTGGAGCAGCCACTTCACGGTGCACCACGCGGTGCTGCCGCGCGTGGAGGGGCTCGTCGGCCGGGTGAGGCTGGTGCTGCTGTCCAACACCAACGCGCTGCACGTCGCGTACTTGAAGCCGCTCTTGCCGCTGCTGAAGCGCTTCGACGCGCTGGTGATGAGCTGCGAGGTGGGCGCGGTGAAGCCGGAGCCGACCATCTACCGGCTGGCGTTGGACAAGGCGGGCTGCGCGCCGGACGAGGCCGCCTTCTTCGACGACCTGCCCGAGTTCGTCGACGCGGCCCGGGCCCTGGGTGTGCGCGGGCACGTCTTCACGGACGCGCCCGCGTTCGATGCGCAGTTGAAGGCCCTGGGACTCTGAAGCCGGGACGCTAGCGGTAGCGGGCCAGGGGCGGCTCGCCCTGGGCGTCCTCCGTCCACTTGATCATCGCGGGCAGGCCGAGCACGGCGTCGCGCCAGGAGGTGAGCTCCGGACGGAACGGCACGCCGTAGGTGACGAAGCGGGTGATGACGGGCGCGTAGAACGCGTCCGCGATGCTGAAGGCACCGAAGAGGAACGGGCCTCCCTTGCCGTGGCGCTCGCGGCAGCCGGACAGGAGGGCCTGGATGCGGGCGATGTCCGCGTGCACGCCCGGCGCGTCCAGCCCCGGCACCGTCTTGCGCGCGGTGAGGTCCATGGGCAGGTGGCTGCGCAGGGCCTGGAAGCCGGAGTGCATCTCCGTCGTCACGGAGCGCGCCATCGCCCGCACGGGGCTCGCTTCGGGCCACAGCTTCGCGGCGGGGAAGGTCTCCGCCAGGTACTCGCAGATGGACAGCGAGTCCCACACCACGGTGTCGCCGTGCTTGAGCACCGGGACGCGGCCGCTGGGCGAGTGCATCGCGATGAGCGCCGCGGTCTCCGGCGTATCCAACGGAACGAGCACCTCGCGGAACGACTGGCCGGTGTGGGCCAGGGCCAGGTAGGGGCGCAGCGACCACGAGGAGAAGTTCTTGGAACCAACAACCAGGGTGAGTTCGGACATGGCGCGGCACCATACCGCCGCGCGCCCATCCGTCAGCTTCAACCGCCCGCGGTCACCCGCCGACGGCCCAGCAGTGAACGCACGCGCGACATGAGCGCGCTTTCGCCTCGGGGCTCCACGGGCGCGTCGATGCGGAACACCGCCACCGGCAGCTTGATGTTCTTCAATTCATTGCGGCCCAGCCGCACCGGGGGCGCCTTCAGCCGGCCCTCCACCTGCGCCGCCACCGTCTCGCTGACGTACACGGTGCCCGGACGCGCCAGGGACTCAATGCGGGCCGCGAGGTTCACGCCCTCGCCGAACACGTCGCCATCGCGGTGCACCACCATGCCCAGGTGCGCGCCCGCGCGGATGGCCATGCGCCGCTCACCCGGCACGCAGCGGTTGCGCGCATCCACGGCGGCGCGCCACTCCAGCGCGAACGACACCGCGGACAACCCCGCCTCGAACTCCAGCAGGAAACCACCCTCCTCCATCCGCTTCACCTCGCGCCCTCCGTGGCGCGGCAGCAGGTCCCGCACGAGCTGTCCATGCTCGTCGTGCAGGGCCTGCTGAAGACACTCATCCCGCCAGCGTTGACCAGCAGGGGCCTCCATGTCCGTGAACATGATGGCCGACAACTTCCGGGGCTCCGGGGCCTCCACCACCATCGTGCATCCTCCCTCCCCCCGGCGCAGACACCGTGATGCTACTGCACGACGGGCCCGGGCTCCCAACCTGGCCGGGAACCCACCCGGACGGACACGTTCCGGGGAACGCAACCGTGCGAAGTCAGAGGCGGACCCCACGTCCGCACCCCCAACCTAGTGACTTCCTGACGCGGCGCACCAAGCACCCGGAGGGTTCCGGGCCACCGGTGTCCGGCACCCGACGCGTCGCGGTGGGAGACCGTCCGCTGCGTGTCAGGAGGCCCGCGCGAAGCCGCGTCCCACGCGGCCTCGGAGGGCCTGCGGGCCATGCCTTACGCCGACGAGAAGGTCCGACAGAGGGCGCGCTCCCGGCTGCCTTCCACGAACCGGAAGGGGGGACTCACAGAAGCCGCGCGCGCGTGCTCACGTCTGTCGCGAAGAAGCGGAGCCCCGGCGATCCGCGCTGGACGCAGGATCGCCGAGGCTCGATGCGGCCTTACTGGACGGCGCGCAGACCCGACTGCTCTTCCGCCGCGTCGCTCAGCTCCGTCAGGAGCCGATCGCCTTCTGTCTCGTCGATGGGAACGAAGCGGCCGAGGTCAGCCCGGTAGGCGTGGACCTGCGCCGCCCCGATGTCGAACCACCAGCCGTGCAGCCGCAGCGTCCCCGCCGCGAGCCGATCCCGCACGATGGGGTAGGTCTTCAAGTGCTCGAGCTGCTCGAGGACGTTCAGCTGGGAGAGGCGATCCGCCTCGGGCAGCCCCACGCCCACCTGGGTGTTCTCCCGCAGCGCCTTGAGCGAGGGCGTTCCGTGCGCGAGCCACTTCTCCAGGTTCGGTGCGCCGTCCACGGCGCCTCCGGCCAGGATCGCCTTCATCGCGCCGCAGCTCGAGTGTCCGCAGACAACGACGTCCTCGATGGGCAGGAAGCCAAGAGAGAACTCGATCGCCGCCGCCTCCGAGCGATCCGCCGTGGGCTGCCCGTTGAGCGCGGCGGTCGGAACGAGGTTGCCCACGTTGCGCACGGTGAAGAGGTCACCGGGGTCCGTGGAGACGAGCAGATTCGGCACCACGCGGCTGTCCGAGCAACTGATGAAGAGGCAGTCCGGAGTCTGTCCCTTCGCGAGCCTCGCGAAGGTCGCGCGGTACGAGGGCAGGGTGTGACGCTGGAAATCGAGCAGACCTCTGATGAGCTTCTTCACTGAGCACCTCCGGGAGCGAGAGACGAAACGTGATGTGCGGGGGATGAAGGGGGGAGCGCAGCGGCAGGGCCCGTAGCGAGGGCCGCACGCGCGCCACGCCGACTCCAGACGTCCTCGAGCGGCTCCATGGTCACGGTGCCGCCCGTCTTGCGATACGTGTCAGCCCAGCTCTCGAGCGCCTCGAAGCCGGAGTGGTCGAGCATGTTCACCGCCACGTCCACCTCCACCTTGGAGCCCGAGGGAATCTTCGCGAGCGCCGCCGACAGCTTCGGCACCCCGACGAACGTCAGCGCGCCGCTGATGCAGACCTGGTGGGCGCCATTGGCGGCGTGGCTCTCCACGCGCACCTGGCCCAGCTGCCACAGGAGCCGGAGGATGGCCGCACCGAGCCCAAGGCCGATGCCCGCGAGCAGGTTGATGCCCACGACGCCGGCCACGGTGATGAGGTAGACGGGCAGCTCGCCCCGGTGCCGGAGCTCCCGGATGTGGGCCAGGTTCACGAGCTTCAGGCCCACGTGCACGAGCAGGCCGGCGAGCACCGTCAGGGGCACGAAGGACGCGAGCCCCCCCAGCAGGGTCACGAAGGCGAGCATCCACACCGCATGCAGCACCGCCGACCAGCGCGTCTTCGCGCCGGCATTGATGTTCGCGGCACTGCGCACGATGACGCCGGTGATGGGCAGACCGCCCACCAGCCCGGAGAGGGTGTTCGCCACGCCCTGCGCGAGCAGCTCGCGATCGAGGTTCGCCCGCGCGCCCGTGTGGAGCTTGTCGGTCGCCACCGCGCTCAAGAGCGATTCGGCGCTCGCCACGAGGGCGAGGGACAGCACGGCCACGACGAAGGCCCCCAACATGGACCCTTCTGGAAGGGAAGGCAGATTGATGGCCGACAGCGCGTCCGCCGCCAGTTGCACCCGTGCCACGTCCGCATTCAACACGGCCGCGACCGCGGTCCCGCCCACGACCGCCACCAGCGGACCCGGGACCTTCTTCAGCCGCCCGTTCGGCAGGAACTGCCACGCGATGAGGATTCCAAGCGTGAGCAGACCCAGCAGCGTGGCCGGTCCATGAAGGTCGGCGATCTGCCCGGGCAGCTCCCGCAGGTTGTTCCAGGCGTTGCTCTGCGGGGAGCCGCCGAGAACGATGTGGATCTGCCCCAGCACGATGAGGATGCCGATGCCCGCGAGCATTCCGTGAATCACGGCCGGCGAGATGGCGAGCGCCGAACGCGCCACCTTCAGCGCGCCGAGCGCCACCTGCACGAGCCCCGCCACGGCCACCGCCGCGCACGTCACGGCGAAGCCCAGCTCCTGGATGAAGCCAAAGACCATCACCGCGAGGCCCGCCGCGGGGCCGCTCACGAGAAGCGGCACGCCGCCCATGAGACCCACCACCAGGCCTCCCACGACGCCGGCGATGAGTCCCGCCATGATGGGCGCTCCGGAGGCGAGCGCGATGCCCATACACAGGGGCAGGGCCACCAGGAACACCACCAGCGAAGCTGGCAGATCCGAGGCGAGGATCTCCTTCAACGAGGGTCTCGCCTCTGCCGCTTTTCCACCCGAAGTCATTGCTTGCGCTCCCCTGTCATCTGCCGAGCCGTACAGGGGCTCGACGCGACAGGGGGGACTACGCAAGCGTTGTGCCAGCCCTGATCGGGCCCTTTCCTCCTGGGGCGTGGCTCGTCAGAACCGGGGGATGAAAGAAACTTGAAGCCCGCGGCTCAAGCGATGAAAGACTTTTTAAGTCCTTCACTCCGAGGGTGGGTTCTCCTCTAGACGGCGGAGAAAGGTCGGATAGGACAGGCCCAGTGCGCGGGCCGCCTCCATGCGCCTGCCTCCGAGCTGCTCGAGCACGTGCCGGACATAGAGTCGCTCCACTTCATCGAGCGGCCGAGGTGGACCTGACACGGAGAATGCGTTGGGATCGACCAGGGCCGGCGTGCCGCCCCCCTTGGAGAGGGACAGCAGCTCGAGCGCGGGCCCGCCCTCGAGCACGAGCGCCCGCTCGAGCACGTTGCGCAGCTCCCGGACATTGCCGGGGAAGGGATAGCTCAGCAGGCGCTCCTCCGCCGCGGGAGAGAAGGGGACCGGGCGTCGACCGAGCTCCGAGCACAGCTCCAGCACGAGCGTCCGTGCGAGCGGCAGCACATCCTCGCGACGCTCGCGCAAGGGAGGCACGTCCACCCGGAACACGCTGAGCCGGAAGAGGAGGTCCTCGCGAAAGCGCCCGGCGGCGACCTCCGCTTCGAGGTTCTTGTTGGTGGCCGCCACGATCCGGGCGGTGCTCGTCAGCTCGGTCGTGCCACCGAGTCGTCGGAAGGCCCCCTTGTCGAGGAACGTGAGCAGCTTTGCCTGGAGCGCGAGCGGCAGCTCACCCACCTCGTCGAGGAAGAGAAGCCCATCGCTCGCGAGCTCCACGAGCCCGCGCCTCGCCGTCTTCGCATCCGTGAAGGCGCCGCGCTCGTGTCCGAAGAGCTCGCTCTCCATCATCGTGTCCGGAAGCGCGGCGCAGTTGATCTGCACGAAGGCCCCCTGCTTCTGGCGCAAGGCGTGGAGCTGGCGGGCGAGCACCGCCTTCCCCGTACCCGTCTCCCCGAGCAGCAGGACGGGACTTCGCGGAGTGGTGGCGATCCGCCCCAGCATCTCGAGGGTTCGCTGCATCGCCGGCGAGCGAGGCTCCGCCATCCGATGCTGTCCTTCGAGGACGCTCTCGGCCTGGCGCAGCCGTTCCTGGAGCTGGAGGTCGCTTGCCGCGCGGCGTGCGCGCATCACCAGGTCGTCGATCTCGACCGGCTTGCTCAGGTAGTCGCGAGCACCCGCCCGGATGGCCTCGACAGCGCTCTCGATGTCGCCGTGCGCGGTCACCATCAACACGACCGTCGTCGGAAGCTGGGCACGCAGCTCGGGCAGGAAGACGAGCCCATCTCCGTCCGGCAGCCTTCGATCCAACACGACGAGGTCGGGCGCCTCCGCGGCGAGCGCGGCGCGGGTCTCATGCAGCGAGCGAGCAACCCGGACGCGAAAACCCTCCTGGCTCAGCATGGAGGCGGCGAGCGAGGAGAAGGTCCTGTCGTCATCGACGAGCAGCAGGGAGGTGCTCATGACGCCATTTTCTCGAGCGGAAGGCGAACCGTGAAGCGGCTGCCTCCGGGCACTCGGGTGTAGGAGACGCTTCCTCCATCATGGGCACGGATGGCCGTGCGCACCATCGGAAGCCCGAGCCCGATACCCTTCGACCGCCCCACCGCGAAGGGCTCCCAGAGCCGCGGCTCGAAGGCCGGGGGCACTCCTCCGGCGTTGTCCTCCACGACGAGCACCACCTCTCCACCTTCGCGAAGGAGCCGGACCTCGACGCGAGGCGTGGGCTGCTGGCCTATATCATGGGCCACGGCGCCGGCTTCGACGGCGTTGCGGATGAGATTGTCGACCGCGGAGACCAGCAGCGTCGGGTCCCCCTTCACGAAGAGCCCTTCCTGCAGCGTGGTCTCGATGGCGACATCCGCTGCTTCCGGCAGGAGCCTCACGGCTTGAAGCGCGTCCTGGACGAGCAGGTGTATCTCGCAGCTGCGCCGCTGCGTGGACTGGGGGGAAGCAAAGCTCAGCAATGAGCGGGCAAGGTGGCCAAGCCGGTCCGCCTGGGAACGCAGCGCCTGGACGGGCAATGTCGTCTCCCCTCCCTTCGCGCGAATCATGCTGAGCGCTGCCTGCATGCTGTTGAGCGCGTTCTTCACCTCATGGGCGATGAGCGAGGAGGCCGTGCCGAGCGCCGCCATCGTCTCCTGGCGCCGCAATCGTTCTTCCGCGGCCACCAGCGAACGGTAGGAGCGACGCAGGAGCACCGTGAAGAGGAGGAGCACTCCGCCGAGCAGCGCGGTGTGGAAGCCGAGCTGGCCGAGGTAGCGGCGCTTGAGCATCTCGCGGTCGCGCGCCTCGTCCTCGAGCACGGCGAGCAGCATGCCGGTTCCGGGAACAAGCGCCGCTGCGCCGAGCAGCCGCGTGCCTCCGAGCGTGACGGCCCCGGGAGCGTCCACCAGCGGGCGAAGGCGCGTGGCGAGCTCCGGCTGACGCAGCAGTGGCGGGGGCGTTGCCGGGAGGAGGAGCCGACCGCGCTCGCCGAGCAGGGCGACCATGGACTCGTTCGTCCCGCGAGGGGTCGTCGGTAGCAGCTCGTTCGCCGTCGCGAGCTCGCCCACGAGGAGGCCCACGACACGCTCGTCGCGCACGATGGGGACCGCGACCGCGACGAGCCCTCCGCCTTCCTCGTCCAGCAGTCCGACCGAAGCGACCCGCTCTTCCACCGTCCGCCGGAACCACGCGCGCGAAGCGAGCGGTGTGCGCCCGAGCGGCATGTCCGCCGGGTCGCTCCACATGCGATTGCCATTCGATGACACCAGCGCGACGCCCGCCGAGAAGAGGGACGTGTGGCTGAAGGCATTCTCAAGGAGCGCGACCTCGGGTCCTGCTGCTCCATCCTCGGGTCTGAGCGACGGGTGCTCCGCGAGCCGTTGCAGCTCCGAGCGCAGCAGTCCGAGATGTGCGCCAAGTGCCTGGGCCTGGAGGCCCGCACGGTCCGACAGGTGAGCGAGGAGCTCGCCCTCCGCTGCCTTCACATCCTCCTGGTAGGTCACGACGGGGCTCACGAAGGCGGCGCCCCAGAGGAGCATCAGACCGACCACGGCGGACCGGCCCGCTTTTCTCTGCGTGCGAAGAAGATCGCCCGGTGGGGGCACGAGAGAGGTCAGGGAGGGATGGGCCGGGGGCGACGACATGCGCCCATCATCAACACATTTCGACCCGCACGGCAGTCGCTCGTGGAGGAGGAGGACCCGCTGCCGTCCCCCTCCTACCCCTCCGAGCGCCTCCGCTTCAGCGTGCCGGAGCAGCGGGCGCCGTCTGTGCCCCCTTCAGCTCGTTGACCACGCGCGTGGCGCCGTACACGTGCTCCAGCGCGGCGAGGATGCCGTCGCCGTGCACCGCGACCGCGCGGTTGGACTCGGGCACGTAGGCGTAGCGGCCGCCCAGCGACGGCAGGTTGCCGTCGAAGATGAGGCCCACCACCTGCCCGTCGCGGTTGACCACCGGCGAGCCGGAGTTGCCGCCGATGATGTCGTTGGTCGTCGCCATGTCGAGCGGCGTCTCCGCAGGCACCTTCCCCTTCGCCTTCATCCACGGGTCCGGCAGCTTGAAGGGCTCCTTGCCGGTGTCGCGCGCGTACGCGCCGCCGAACGTGGTCAGCGCGGGCACCGCCGTGCCGTTGTCGTCCCAGCCCTTCACCTGTCCGTAGTTGAGCCGCAGCGTGAACGTGGCATCCGGCGCGCCCGACGTGCCGTTCACCGCCAGGTACGCCTTCGCGAGCCGCTCACCGTTGCGCTTGAGCACCGCCTCCACCGTGTCCTCGTACTGCTTGCGCGACGCGCGCGTCTGCGCGTCCACCTTGCGCGCCAGGACAATCATCGGATCCTTGGAGGCGTCCACCGCTGCCTTGCCGCCCTCCAGCAGCGCCTTGCGCACGTTCACGTCCCCCAGCTTCGTGCCGCGCACCAGCGAGCGCGCCAGGTCCGCCGGGGCTTCCTTGCCCAGCACCTCGCGCACGAACGCGTCATCCGCGCCCAGCGTCTCGCGCAGCTTGTTGAAGCCGAACGTCATCTGCAGCGTCTCCAGCTCCGGCGGGATGGGCGCGTCGCGCAGCAGCTGCTGACGCAGGCCGGGAAGCTGGCCGTCGGTGTACTCGCGCAGGCGCTCCGCGTTGGCCTTGGGCAGCTCCTCCGCCGCGCGCACCAGCGCCTGCGCGTGGGCGAACAGCTCCGAGCGGAAGGCGTCCCCCGCCCCCTTCATGCGGTGGTCGTTCATCATCCGGCGCCACGCATCCAGCGCCTTCGCCGTCTCCTCCCACATGCCCTGGGTGAGCGCCTTCGCCTGGGGGTTCGCGTCGATGCGCTTCTTCAGCTCCGCCTCCTCCTGACGCTTGCGCGCGAGCAGCGCGGGGTCCGCCAGCGCCTCCTGCCGGCCGCGCAGGGCCTTGAGCCCGTTCTCCACGCCACGCAGGCGCGAGCGCGCCATCCGGTAGCGATCCGCCGAGCCGCTGGTGAACTCGCGCAGCATCCCGCGCAGCTCCGCCAGCGTCAGCAGCGTCTGGGGCAGCGCCACGTCCCGCTGGAACTCCAGCTCCGCCACGGTGCTCTTGCGCTCGGTGCCGCCGGGGTGGCCGGAGACGAAGACGAGGTCGCCCTCCTTCACGCCCTCCTTCGCCCACGGCAGGTAGTCCGGGCTCTTCGCGGGCGCGTCGCCCTGCCACACGCGCACGAAGGACACGTCGTAGCCGAAGCGCGGGAAGTTGAAGTTGTCCGCGTCCCCGCCGAAGGCGGCCATGGAGAACTCGGGCGCGAAGACGAGCCGCACGTCCTGGAAGCGGCGGTACTTGTAGAGCTGGTACTTGCCACCGTTGTAGAGCGTCACCACGTCGCACCGCACGTCGGTGCCGGTGGCGCACGCGCCCTCCACCGCTGCGGTCTCCTTCTTGAGCGCGGTGTTGAAGGCCGCGCCGGTGAGCCCCTTCGTCGCCGTGTTCATCCGTTCGGTGACGTCCGTCATCTCCACCAGCTGGTTGGCCTCCACCTTGGGACAGCGCCGCTCCTCCTTCGCGGACTTCGCCTGGAAGCCCTTCGCCAGCAGGTCGTCCTTCGCGGTCGTCAGGTCCTCGATGCAGCTGCGCACGCAGTGGTGGTTCGTCATCACCAGGCCGTCCGGCGACACGAAGCTCGCGGAACAGCCGCCCGCCAGCCGCACCGAGCCCAGGCGCACCTTGTCCAGCCAGGCCTGCGTGGGTTCGAAGCCGTAGGTCTTCTTCACCTGGGCGGAGGGAAAGGCATCGTAGGTCCACATGCCCTCCTCCGCGGATGCGGGGAGGGACAACAGCAGGCCGAGCGCGAGCAGTCCGCGGTGCATGGGCAGGCTTCCTTGATGGGTGAGAAAAGGGCGTCCGGTTCTGTCAATGCGGACGGGCGCGCGTCAACCCGGCAGGCGACCGTGTATTCCAAGCCGGCGTGGGGGGCGGCGGGGTATGCTCGGGCCCAATGTCCGCGAAGCACCACGTCTACCTCGTCCCCGGGTTTTTCGGGTTCACCAACCTGGGCGAGCTCCTCTACTTCGGCCATGCGTACGAGTTCCTGAAGAAGGACCTGGCGCGCCGGGGGGTGGACGCGGAGGTGGTGACCATCGTCTCGCACCCCACCGCCTCCATCCGTCAGCGCACCGCGGATCTGCTCAAGGCCGTGCACGAGACGGCCTCCGGCGACGACGGCCCCATCCACCTGGTGGGCCACTCGACCGGCGGACTGGACGCCCGCCTGTTCGTCAGCCCGGGCGCGCAGGTGTCCGAGTCCCTGGAGCTGGAGCCCTTCGCGCGCCGGGTGCGCACGGTGGTGACCCTCTCCGCGCCCCACGCGGGCACGCCCCTGGCCACGTTCTTCCTGGGGCTCTTCGGCCAGCAGCTCCTGAAGCTCCTGTCGCTGTTCACCATGTACGTGCTGCGGTTCGGCCGGCTGCCCCTGAGCGTGGTGTTCCGCTTCGGGCACCTGATGGCGCGCGCGGATGATCAACTGGGGTGGAAGGCGACGCTGTTGGATCAGCTCTTCGACCAGCTCCTGGGTGACTTCTCCAGCGAGCGGCGCGACGCGGTGACGAAGTTCCTGTGGGACGTGGGGCGCGACACGTCGTTGATTCCGCAGCTCACGCCCGAAGGCATCGACCTGTTCAACGGCGGCACCCACGACCGGCCCGGCGTGCGCTACGGCTCCGTGGTGACGCAGGCCCGGCCCCCGTCCCTGCGCACGCGCCTGGCCGCGGGCATGGATCCGTACGCGCAGCTCACGCACACCATCTACGCGTTCGTGTATGGCCAGACGCAGCGCATGCCGCTCACGCAACTGCCCCTGCACACGCCCGCGCAGACGGCGGCGCTGGTGCAGGCCTACGGCGCGATGCCCGGCCCCACCGCGTGCGACGGCATCGTGCCCACGCGCTCGCAGGTGTACGGGCGCGTGCTGACGGCGGTGCGCGCGGACCACCTGGATGCCATTGGCCACTTCGACCAGCCGGCGCACCAGCCCCCGCACGTGGACTGGCTCATCTCCGGTTCGGGCTTCCGCAGGCCCCAGTTCGAGGCCATGTGGAAGACCATCGGCGACTTCCTGATGGAGGAAGAGCCCCCGCGCTAGCCGCGCTTGAACACCGCCAGGAAGCGCGCCTCCGCGACGCGCTGTCCGTCGGTGCCGGTGAGCTGCACGGGGATCCACGCCTCCGCCTTGTCGCCCGTGGATTGAAGCGAGGCCGCGAGGCCCGCGAGCAGCTCCTCGGAGGGTTCACACACCGCGCTCACCGCGCTCTTCGCCTTGGCGTGGAAGGACACCTCCATGCGGTTGACGAGCATCTTGTATTGGCTCGGCGGGAAGCGGCGGAAGAGCATCACGCCCATCGTCAACTCCATCACCGTCACCTGGGCGCCCAGGTACACGCTGCCCACGTGGTTCTTCGTCTTGCGGTTGAGCGGCACGGTCGCCTTCACGCGCGCGTCCGTCACCTCCTCCACGCGGTAGCCCATGGCCGCCGCCAGCGGGACGATGTTCTTCACCGCCAACGTCGTCAGCGCGTTCGCCGCGCCCGGCGACACCTGCCGCACCTTCTCCACCATCTCCAACGCGAACATCCGGACCTCCACCCTTCGACGCCACGCACATCCTGGCCACGTGGTGCTTCCGTCATAGAGTGCCCGGCCCTATGGACACCAGCGTGGACGTGGTCGTCATCGGGGCGGGTGTCGCGGGGCTCACCGCGGCCCGGGACATCGCCCGCACGGGCGCCACCGTGGCCGTGCTCGAAGCGCGCGACCGCGTGGGCGGACGCACCCTCACCCGCGAGGTGGGCGGCGGCGGCGTGGACCTGGGCGGCCAGTGGGTGGGCCCCCGCCAGCGCCATGTCCTGCGGCTCGCGGATGGCCTGGGCCTCAAGCGCTTCGCCCAGCACCACCAGGGCACCAAGGTGCTGGAGGTGCGCGGCGAGCGGCGCACGTACACGGGCAAGGTGCCGTCACTGCCCCTCCTGTCGCTGTTGGATCTGCAGCGCACGGTGTGGAAGCTGGATGGCCTGGCGAAGAAGGTCCCCCGGGAACAGCCCGCGGCCGCCGCCCGCGCCGTCGAATGGGACGCCCTCACCGTGGAGGAGTGGAAGCAGCGCCACGTGCCCACCTGGGGCGCGCGCGCCGCGCTGGACATCGCCACCCGCGCGGTGTTCGCCGCCGAGCCGTCGGAGCTGTCGTTCCTGCACTTCCTGTCCTATGTGCACTCCAACGGCGGCCTCATGCCGCTCACCGAAATCGAAGGCGGCGCCCAGGCCGAGCGCTTCGTGGACGGCGCGCAATCCCTCTCACGCCGGCTGGCCGAAGCCCTGCCCCCGGACCGCGTCGTCCTCTCCGCCCCCGTGCGCGCCCTCCTCCAGGACGCGCGCGGCGTCAGCGCCACCACGACCGAGGGCCGCACCGTCCGCGCGCGCTACGCCGTGGTGGCCACGCCGCCCGCGCTCGCGGAGCGCATCGACTTCGGCGCGGACCTGCCCGCCGGCCGCCGCCGCGTGCACGCGGAGCTGCCCATGGGCAGCGTCATCAAGGTCGTGGCCACCTATGCCCGCCCCTTCTGGCGTGAAGCGGGCCTGTCCGGCGAGGCCGTCAGCGACGTGGGCCCGGTGCGGCTGTGCTTCGACGACTGCGGCCCCGACGGGCACCACCCCGCCCTGGTGGGCTTCTTCCTGGGCGACACCGCCAGGGCGTGGACCGGCCGTCCCGCCCCGGACATCCACCGGGCCGCGCTGGAGGGCTTCGCGCGCTTCTTCGGGCCCCAGGCCCTGACGCCCGTCGCCGTGGCGGAGCTGGACTGGAAGGCGGAGGCGTTCAGCACCGGCTGCTACGTGGGCCTGCCCCGCCCCGGCACGCTCACCGCCATTGGAGACGCCCTGCGCGCCCCTTTCGGCCGGGTGCACTGGGCGGGCACCGAGACGGCCATCGAGGGCTGTGGCTATCTCGACGGCGCGGTCGAGTCCGGCGAGCGCGCCGCCACGGAGATCGCCGCCCGCCTGACCGCCCCCGACACGGCCTGAACCGGCGTGGATCGTCCGGCCGTCTGCCCTCCAGGCCGGCCGGACAGCCAGGCGCCGTATGCCGTGCCGTGGCACGAGGCCATGGCCATCCCCACCCTACCGGAAGCGCCGCGACGCCCTGCCGCGCACAACCACCTTACGAGGGATGCGGACCATGTACTCCACCAGCCACGTGAACCTTCCCCAGAACGCGCGCGAAGAGCTCATCGACATGCTCAACACGCTGCTCGCCAACGCCGTCGACCTGCATTGGCAGGTCAAGCAGGCGCACTGGAACATCCGGGGCACGCACTTCTACAGCCGCCATCTGCTCTTCGACGAAGTGGCCAAGCACGCGCGCAAGCACGCGGACTCCTACGCCGAACGCGCGGGCGCGCTGGGCGGCTACGCCCAGGGCACCATCCGCCTGGCCAGCAACAACAGCCAGCTGCCCGAATACGACCTCCAGGCCGTGGACGGCGAGGCCCACATCCGCGCGCTGGTGGAGCGCGTGGGCCGCTACGCCTCCAGCCTCCGCGACGGCATCACCAAGTCGGATGAGGTGAACGACCCGGTCACCGCGGACATCCTCACCCAGACCCTGGGCGAGACCGAGGAGGACCTCTGGTTCCTGGAGAGCCACCTCAACGGCGACGCCCGCGTGGGCACCACCATCCCGCCCCGGGGCGGCGGCAACCGCCGGGGCCGCACCGCCGAGGACATCAGCCAGGCCACCACCTGAGCGCCGTGTCCGGGATGACTCCCGCGCGGATCCCCTGCGCGGGGAAGTCCCAGGCCGTATAGAACGCGTCCTCTGGATTCCAGGAGGGCGCGGCGCATGGCGACTCAGCACGACCGGTTGGACGGCAAGGTGTGCCTCATCACGGGGGCCACCGGCGGCATCGGCCAGGAGACGGCGAAGGCCCTGGCGCGACTGGGGGCCACGCTGGTCCTCTCCGGCAGGGACGAGGCCCGCACGGCGGCGACCGTCGCCGCCGTGCGTGAAGCCGCGCCCCAGGCGCGCGTGGAGTCGCTGCTCGCGGACCTGTCGTCGCTTGCGTCCGTGCGCGCCCTGGCCCAGGCCTTCAGGGAACGCCATCAACGCCTGGACATCCTCATCAACAACGCGGGCCTCATCATCGACCGTCGGCAGGTGACGGTGGATGGTTACGAGGCCACGTTCGCGACGAACCACCTGTCGCACTTCCTCCTCACGCACCTGCTGCGCGACCTGCTGGTGGCCAGCGGCCCCGCTCGCATCATCAACGTGTCGTCGTTCGGGCACGCCTTCGCGAACACCGACTTCCTGGACGACCCGCAGACGGCGAACCAGCCCTACCGCCCCATCCAGGTCTACGGCAACGCCAAGCTCAGCAACATCCTGTTCACCAAGGGTCTAGCGAAGCGCCTCGCGGGCACGCAGGTGACGGCGAACGCGCTGCACCCGGGAGCGGTGCGCACGGGCTTCGGGCACAACAGCCAGGGCATCTTCCGCCACCTCGTGAAGCTGGGCGCGCCCTTCATGATCTCCCCCGAGAAGGGCGCGAGGACGTCGGTGTACCTGGCGGCCTCCCCCGAGGTCGCGGGCGTCAGCGGGGAGTACTTCAACAAATGCCGCAAGGCGAAGCCGTCGTCCGCCGCGCGGGACGAGGCGCTCGCGGAGCGGCTCTGGCAGGTGAGCGAACAGCTCACGGGAGTGAAGGCATGATCGACCTGTACACGTTCAAGACCCCCAACGGCCGCAAGATCTCCATCGCGTTGGAAGAGCTGGGCATCCCCTACAAGACCCACGTGGTGGACATCTCCAAGGGCGACCAGTTCAAGCCCGAGTTCCTGGCCATCAATCCCAACAACAAGATTCCGGCCATCGTGGACCACGCGGCGCCGGGCGGCACGCCCCTGGCCCTCTTCGAGTCGGGCGCCATCCTGCTGTACCTGGCGGAGAAGACGGGCACGCTGATGCCCACGGATCCGCGCGGCAAGGCGGAAGTGACGCAGTGGCTGATGTTCCAGATGGGCGGCGTGGGACCCATGCTGGGCCAGCTCAACCACTTCGAGGTCTACGCCAACACGAAGGTGCCCTACGCCATCGACCGCTTCCGCACGGAGTCCAAGCGCATCCTGGGCGTCCTGGACAAACACCTGGCCTCGCGCGACTACCTGGCGGCCCACTACTCCATCGCGGACATCGCCACGTACCCGTGGGTGAAGGCCGTGCACGGAAACCCCAAGTTCGCCGAGCTCTTCCAGGACACGCCCAACATCCTCCAGTGGCTGCACCGCGTGGGCAGCCGTCCCGCCGTGCAGCGGGGCATGCAGGTCCCCTGACAGGGGTTGGCCCCAAGGCATGGCTCCGCTCGAACAGCTCGTCTTCGACAACACCTACGCCCGCCTGCCTCCCGGGTTCGCCGCCCGGGTGGCCCCCGCGCCCTTCCCGGACGCGCACGTGGTGAGCGTGAACCCGGCCGCGCTGCGCCTGCTGGGATTGGACGCGGACGCGGCGACGCACCCGGAGTTCGCCCGGGTGTTCGGCGGGGCCCGGCCGCTGCCCGGCATGGAGCCCCTGGCCATGGTGTACGCGGGGCACCAGTTCGGCGTGTACGTGCCCCGCCTGGGAGACGGCCGCGCGCTGCTCCTGGGCGAGGTGCGGGCGCCGGACGGCGCGAAGTGGGACCTGCACCTGAAGGGCGGCGGGCCCACGCCCTTCTCGCGCGGCGGTGACGGCAGGGCGGTGCTGCGCTCCACCGTGCGCGAGTACCTGGCCGGGGAGGCCCTGCACGCCCTGGGCATCCCCACCACCCGGGCGCTGTGCATGCTGGGCAGCCGCACGCCGGTGTACCGCGAAGAGGTGGAGACCGGGGCGATGCTGGTGCGCATGGCGCCCTCGCACGTGCGCTTCGGCACCTTCGAGTTCTTCCACCACACCGAGCAGCACGCGCACGTGGCCACGCTCGCGGAGCACGTCATCACCGGCCACTTCCCGCACCTCGCGGCGCAGGAGCGGCGCCACGCGCGCTTCTTCGAGGAGGTGGTGGAGCGCACCGCGAGGCTCATCGCCGGATGGCAGGCGGTGGGCTTCGAGCACGGCGTGATGAACACCGACAACATGTCCATCCTGGGGCTCACGCTGGACTACGGGCCCTACGGCTTCCTGGACGACTTCGACCCCGGCTTCGTCTGCAACCACTCCGACCACCAGGGCCGCTATGCGTTTGACCAGCAGCCGCGCGTCGCGCTGTGGAACCTGGCCTGTCTGGGTGAAGCACTCCTGACGCTCATCACCGAGGACGAGGCCCGCGCCGCCCTGGGCGCCTTCCAGCCCGCGTTCGCCGCGCACTTCCTCGCGCGCATGCGCGAGAAGCTGGGCCTGTCCGGGACCCGCGACGAGGACCGCGCGCTGGTGGAGGACCTGTTCGGCCTGATGGCCGCCTCGCACGTGGACTACACGCGCTTCTTCCGCGCGCTGAACCGGTTCGATTCAAGGCCCGACGCGCGCAACGACGCGCTTCGCGATTCCTTCCTGCCGCCGGAGGACTTCGACGCATGGGCCGCGCGCTACCGGGCGAGGCTTGCCTCCGAGGGCAGCGTGGACAGCGTGCGCCACGCGCGCATGGACCGCGTCAATCCGAAGTACGTCCTGCGCAACTGGGTGGCGCAGCAGGCCATCGCCCGGGCCCAGGAAGGGGACTTCGCGGAGGTGGACCGGGTGCTGGCGCTGGTGTCCGCGCCCTTCGACGAACACCCCGGTTCGGAGGCCTCCGCGGCCTCTCCGCCGACGTGGGGCCGGCACCTCGTGGTGAGCTGCAGCTCCTGACGCGCTCTGTCGTTGGAGGCCCGTGGGGAAGCCCAGCAGGCAGGCGGGCACCTCCGGGCGGGAAGCCCGGGAACGGGGTGCCTAGCTTGGAGGGCATGATCGAACCTCCTGCCCCGCCCCGCCTCGTGTTCCGCGCCCTCGGTCCAGGGCTCGCCGGCGCCACCGCGCTGACGCTGGTGCACGAGGGTGCCCGCCGCGTCCTGAAGCACCCTCCGCGCATGGATGTGTTGGGCATGCGCTCGCTCAAGAAGGGCATCCGCTTCTTCGGCGGCGAGCCCGCGAGGGACCGTCAGTTGCATCGCCAGACGCTGGCGGCGGACCTGGTGTCCAACGGGCTCTTCTTCTCGCTCGTCGCCCTGGGGCGTCCCAAGCGGCCGTACCTGCGCGGCGCGGTGCTGGGGCTGCTCGCCGGCCTGGGCGCGGTGGTGCTGCCGCCGAAGCTGGGCCTGGGCAGGGCGCCGTCCCAGGCAAGGCCCTCCACGTCGCTGCTCACCGTGGCCTGGTACACGCTGGGCGGACTCGTGGCCGCGCGCGCGACGCGCCGGTTGATGGCCCGGAGCGAACTCCTGCGGCCCCTGGGGCGACCTGTCGGTTAGGGGCCCGCACGCGGGGCGGGCACCAAGGTTGGCGAGTGGATTCCGTCTCGCACGGGCACTTGCCGCATACGTCGGGGCGACACCAGCCTTGAAGGTTCATGGCCACTGACTTCACCCGCCTGCCCTTGCGCGGCTTCCAGGATGCGTTGAACGTCGTCGTCGAGTCGCCTCGCGGTTCGACGGTGAAGCTCAAATACGACACGAAACTCCAGGCCTTCACCCTGTCGCGGCCGCTGACGCGCGGGTTCCGCTATCCGTTCGACTGGGGCTTCATCCCCAGCACGCAGGGCCCGGACGGCGACCCGCTGGACGCGCTGGTGTACTGGGACGTGCCCACGTGGCCCGGCGTCGTGCTGCCGTGCCGGCCGCTGGGCGTGCTCCTGGTGGACCAGAAGAAGAAGGACAGCCAGACGGGCGCGCGCGAGCGCAACGACCGCGTGCTCGTCGTCCCCGTGAACGCGCCCCGCGCGGAGGGGATGAATTCCTACCAGGACCTGTCCCGGCGCGAGCTGGAGGAGCTGGAGCACTTCTTCCTCGCGGTGGTGCATTTCGCGGACAAGGACGCGCACGTCCTCGGCTGGGAAGGTCCCGAGGCCGCCGAGCGCATGGTCGTCCAATACGCCCAGAAGGAGGGCTGAGCCACCATGCCCCCTCCCACTCCCATCCGGGGCCTGGGCCCCGACACCGCGCTGGGCGACGCCGCCCGCCGCATCCTCGCCGGACGTCTGGCCGACGCACGCCACCCCGAAGCCCAGTTGGACGGTGAGCTGGACGAGGATGGCGTGCACGACATGCGCGTGGCCACCCGCCGCCTGCGCGCCGCGCTCCAGGTGTTCCACGCCACCGGCAGGCTCACCCGCCTGGAGGCGGACGTGAAGCGTCTCCAGGACGCCCTGGGCGAAGTGCGCGACCTGCACGTCCAGGACGCGTGGCTGGGCTCCGCCGCCAAGGGGAAGAAGGACACGGCGAAGGCGCTGGCCGGCCTGCGCGAGTCGCATCTGTCCGGCCTGAAGGCGAAGGAGAAGACGCTGCGCGCGGAGCTGGAGCGCTGGTCGGAGCGCACCGTGCCGCGCCTGTTGAAGAAGCTGGACTCGCTGGAGGATGACCACCGCTTCGCCGGCAAGCGCGTGCGCGGCCACCTGCGCCAGCGCCTGCGCCGCGTGGAGAAGCGCCTGGAGCGCTACGCGGACGCGCCCGACGCCATGTCCGCGCATGCCCTGCGCAAGGACTTGAAGAAGCTGCGCTACGAGCTGGAAATCTACCAGCCGGCCTTCCGCCGCACCGTGGGCGCGCTGCTGGAGGTGCTGGTGCCCCTGCAGGACGGGCTGGGCGAACTGCACGACGCGGACGTGCGTCTGGAGCTGTTCGAACGCGCCGCCGCCGAGGCCCCGCCCGGACAGCGCAAGGCCGCGCGCAAGCTGCTGCCCCGGGCCCGGGAGGAGCGCGCGGAGCGCTCCGCCGAAATCGCCCGCGAGGTGCAGCGCTGGCACGCGGAGGCCATTCCCAAACGGCTGCGCAAGGCGTTGACCTGACCTCAGGCGTGGACAATCCACCGACACTCGCCCCGCCGGGCCCCTGGTGGGGAAGCGGAGGCGTCCCTACATCCCTGAGGCATGTGATCCCCCCTGCGCACAGGTCGGAGGGCAGGCAACCCTCCCCAGGGGGCATCCGGAAGAACCTTCGGATCAGGGCTCTGTAAAAACTGCCGGTTTCCGCCCTAAGCATTGGGGCGTCTTCGCGCAACTCACCAGAATCATTGAGGTTGGTCGTCGGCCGGCATTGGCACCTGCATTGCTAAAGGTCTCCCCGTCGCAGCAAACGAGCGGAACACATCCCGCCCTCTTCCCCGAGAGACCCCCATGCAGGCTTCCAACTCCTTCTCTTCTGCTGACTCGCTCTCCACGTACCTCTCGGAGATCAACCAGTACCCGCTGCTGAGCCCGCAGGAGGAGCAGGCGCTCTCCCGCAGCTTCCGCGCCGGCGACCTGTCCGCGGGCCACCACCTGGTGACGAGCAACCTGCGCTTCGTGGTGAAGGTGGCGTACGAGTACCGCTCCTACGGCCTGAAGATGTCGGACCTCATCCAGGAGGCGAACATCGGCCTGATGAAGGCCGTGCAGAAGTTCGACCCGGAGAAGGGCATCCGCCTCATCTCCTACGCGGTGTGGTGGATCCGCGCGTACATCCAGAACTACGTGCTGCGCAACTGGAGCCTGGTGAAGCTGGGCACGACGCAGGCGCAGCGCCGGCTGTTCTTCAGCCTGGCCCGCACCCGCCGCGAGCTGGAGAAGCTGGGCGCCGGCGACGGCCACATCGTCAACGCGGAGGAGATCGCCCGCAAGCTGAACGTGAAGCCCACGGAAGTGCGTGAGATGGAGCAGCGCATGGGCGGCCGGGACCTGTCCCTGGACGCGCCAGTGGGTGAGGACGGGGACGCCACGCACCTGGACTTCGTGGAGTCCGAGGCCGCCTCCCACGCGGATGAGGTCGCGGACCGGCAGCAGGCGGGCCTCACCCGCACGCTGGTGCAGCGCGCCCTGACGCGCCTGGACCCGCGCGAGCGCTTCATCATCGAGCAGCGCGTGATGAGCGACTCGGAGATGACCCTGAGCGAGCTGGGCGAGCACTTCGGCTTCTCCCGCGAGCGCGCCCGTCAGCTGGAGATCCGCGCCAAGGACAAGCTGAAGGCGGAGCTGGCGAACCTGATGGCCGAGGCCGGCCTGGACCAGGCGGAACTGGCCGCGTAACGCGCGAGGCGCAGCACCTGCGACAGCGATTCGGCCCCGGACCCTCGCGTGGGAAGCGCGAAGGCACGGGGCCGAGTCATGTCCACGCTACTGCGGCGTCGTGGCACCCGGCGTCGACTCACCGCTCTCCGGCGCGGCGGGCGCCGCCGGCTGTGCGCGGGACGTGGCGTCGATGCGCAGCGCCTGGGGCTCGCCGCTGTTCGCGTCCGTGCGGTACGAGGCCCGCACCTGCGCGCCCTCCTGGATGTCCGCGGCGCTCGCGGCCCGGCCGTCCACCCGCACCTGCGTGGTGGGGCCCACCTGGAGCCGCAGTTGGGGCTCTCCGCCCTGGCTGAGCAGCACCTCGCGGGCGCTCGCGCTCAGCACCTCGCCGGAGATCTGCGAGTCCTGCGCGGCCGGCTGCGCGTTGGCGACCGGGGCCGCCACGGGGGCGTTCTGGCCCACGACTTCACGCGAGGGCGTCAGGCCCTGCTGGAGGCGGCGTTGGGCGTCCAGGGCGCTCGCCTGGGCCTGCTGGGCCTCGGACTGGGCGTGCTGGGTGCGCGCCTGGGCCTGCTGCTGGCTGGCCTGGGCCTCCTGGGATTCCTTCTGGGCGGTGGCCTGGGCCTCCTGGAGTTCCTGCTGCTTGCGCTGGAGGTCCTCCTGCGCGCTCGCGGCCTCGCGCTGTTGCCGGGAGGCTTCCTTCTGGGCGTCGCGGGCACTGTCGAAGGCCTCCTCCGAGCGGGCCTGCGCCTGCTCGACCTCCTGCCCTGGCGCGGCCCGGGTGGAGTCCTGCCGGGTGCGATCTCCGTCCTGGCAGGCGGTGCCCACCATCAGTGCGGCGACTCCCGCCGTGAGCCATACCGTGCGCGATTTCATGGGGTTCTCCTGTCGAGGGGATGACAGGGCAAAGATGGCGAGGGCGCGCGAGGAACCAAGCCATGAGGCCGCGAGCGCCCGGGACCCTGCTCGCTCCACGGCAGGCAGTCACTTTGGGGCTACCGCGACTGGAGGAATGGCGATAAGGGGCGCCCCCCCATGCGCGCCTGCGGACTCGACTTCGGAACCAGCAACACCGCCCTGGCCCTGCCGGATGGCACCGTGTTGCCCCTGCAGCCCCACACGCCGGAGCCGCGTCTGTTCCGCTCCGTGTTGTTCTTCGCGGAGGACGAGAAGGAGATCTTCGCGGGCGCGGACGCCATCCAGCGCTACCTGGAGGACAACACCGGGCGGTTCATCCAGTCCGTGAAGTCCTTCCTGCACAGCACGTCCTTCCGGGCGACGCAGGTGAAGGGGCGCACGTTCACCATCGAGGACCTGGTGGCCATCCTGCTGCGCCGCGTGCGCGAGTCGGCCGGGGCACACCTGGGCGAGCTGCCGGACGCGGTGGTGATGGGGCGGCCGGCGGTGTTCACGCCGGATCCGGACGCGGACGCACTGGCGGAGAAGCGGCTGCGCAAGGCGGCGGAGCTGGCGGGCTTCACGCACGTGCAGTTCCTCATCGAGCCCATCGCGGCGGCGCTCGCGTACGAGGCGCGGCTGACGCGCGACGAGCTGGTGTTGGTGGCGGACTTCGGCGCCGGCACCACGGACCTGACGCTGATGAAGCTGGGGCCGTCGCGCAGGGGGAACCTGGACCGCAAGCCGGACGTGGTGGGGTCCACGGGTGTGCGCATCGGTGGTGACCGGTTCGACGCGGAGATCATGCGGCACAAGCTGTTGCCGCGCTTCGGGGCGGGGTCCACGTACAAGGTGAAGGGCTTCAGCGAGAAGCGGATGCCCATTCCGCAGCACGTGATGGCGAAGCTGTTGAACTGGCATGAGATGTCCTTCATCCGGGAGAAGTCCACGCAGGAGCTGCTGGAGGTGATGCTCGACACGAGCGACCGCCCGGCGGAGATCGAAGCGCTCTACGACCTGGTGATGGACAACCTGGGCTACCGGCTGTTCCGGTCCATTGAAGCGGCGAAGGTGCGCCTGTCGAGCGAGGACGTGGCGACCATCGACTTCGAGGAGGGGCGCATCCACCTGCACGAGCCGATTACGCGCGCCGAGTTCGACACGGCGAGCGGTGCGTTGCTGGATGAACTCTCTCAGTGCACCGAGGGGCTGTTGGCGAAGCACCCGGAGGCCAGGGACATTGACGCTGTGTTCCTCACGGGCGGTTCGTCACAGATTCCGGCCGTGCGGGAGCTGTACGTGAAGCGCTTCGGTGAAGACCGCGTGCGCACCGCGGATGCGTTCACCTCCGTGGCGGAAGGCCTGGGGCGCGCATCCTCGTGGCTCGCGGGGTGAAGCATGGATGGGCCCACGGCACGGCGGCACTGGCTCGCGGCGGGCGCCGCGCTGACACTGTCGCTGGCGTGTGTCGGGCCCACGGACAGGACCTTCGTCACGGGCCGAATTGAGCCCCGGCAGATCCGCTTCGTGACGCTCTCCAAAGCCCCCGCGGACAAGCCAGGTGGATGGCAGGCCGCCTGCATCCACATCCGGATCTCGCGCGAGAACACCGGCGAATCCGTCCTGTGCAAATTCGGCGTCGAGCTCCCAATGCATAACAATCAGGGCCCGGTCTCCAGGGCACTCGCCCAGCGCATCACGGCGGACTGGATCAATGCGGCCTCGCATACCGTCCTCGGTCGCGCCAGACTGGAGTCGCCGCTCGGAATGCTCTGTGAGTCGCTGAAGGCAGTATTGCGGCCAACCCTTCAGTCATCCGCGGAGGGAGCCCGGTTCTCCGTGGTTTGCAACGAGAAGACCACCCCGGTGCAGTTTGGTGCATTCACCCTCTGACATCGGAGCTCTCGCGCCATGCTGCCAGATACGGAGCAACTGATGGCCATCGCCAGCCACTATTGGCCGGCCTCGATGAAAGCAGCATTGGAGGAAGGCAATCCCGAGTTCGTGCGTCGCTCCAGCCGCTGGGACGAAGCTCTCCAATTCATCCCGCAGTGGCATGGCTTTCTTGCGGACCTGGACACATTGCTTCCAGGCTTCACCGTGGGAGACGGCACGGTGCCGTCCCAATCCTCCTTCCGCTGCATTGCCTATCCCGCGAAGGGCGTTCCCCTCCCGCCGGTTCCCTGGGTCGTCGTGGGATGCGTGAGCATCCTGGCACCTGTCTTCACCGTGTATGGCATCTCGTTCGAGTACGAGGGACGCAAGCGCCGTGAAGCCCGGTTGCACCAGAGTCCGCTGCCTGAGGCCATGGCTGGGACGGCGCGACTCATCGCCCAGGAACTGGAAACCCGCTTTGGAGTCCAGGAACTGCCCCGGGAAGTGGCGGCAATCCCAGTGCCGGTCACCGTCCAGTGGACAGAGCCGCCTCAGAGCACCTTGTTCGATGCGCTGTTCGACAGCGAGCCAACCATCGTCCCGTGACGGTAGCTCAGGGCCCCACGTCCACCGTGCGGATGGCCCAGTCCACGCCGCCGCGGCCGTCGCGTGCCACCACCCAGAGGGTGATTCGCTCCGGCGTCATGGACGTCTGGTAGGTCGTCGTCGGGTCGCCGGGCTTGCCGTCCACCGGCTCCAATGAACGGAACGAGTTCACCTCGCCCTCCCCCGTCGCGAACCAGCTGTAGAAGACCTGCTCCGTCTTCGTCCCGTCCGCCGCGGTGTAGGCCTCCTCGCTGCCCTCCGCTAGCACCGGCTTGAACGTCACCTCCGTGTCCAACGGCAGCGGCCCCACCAGCGGGGACTCGTCCCACAGCACGTCCTGCATCACCGGGTTCAGGTTCGGCGTCTGCGTCGAGCGCAGCGTGATGCGCCGCACCCCTCGCTCCACGCCCTCCGGCGTCCCGCTGCCGTCCGTCGCCTCGTACCCCACGAACAGCGGCAGCCCCGTCTCCAGCACCGCGCGCACCGTCGGATCGTTGAAGTCGAACCCGCCTCCGCTCCCGCCCCCCGTGCTGCCCGTCGCCGCCTGGAACGCCGCGATGAGCAGCGCCTGCACCGCCGGGTCGCTCAACGACAACACCCCGTCCTGCAACGCGACACCGTTGGCGCCCGGACAGCCCGTGTCCCCGTAGGGATTCACGTCCGGCCGGCACAGCGCGTACGTCACCGTCACCGGACGGCCGTCCGGCGTCACCGCCAGCGCGTTGAACGTCACCGGCGGCGGCAACGTGGACGCGTCCGGATCCAACGCCAGCTCCGCGGGCTCCGCCTTGATGGCCAGCACGCGCACGCGGCGAATCTCACTCTGCACTTCGAAGTCGGGACCGCACGCGCTCAACACCAGCAGGGCGGCACACAGCAGGACGGGAGTGCGCATGGCGTCAGAAGCTCCCCTTGGCGCCGAGGATGGGCAGGATGGGCAGGCCCTTGAAGAACTCGCGCTGAGAGTAATTGTAGTTGTAGGCCACGCCTTCGACGGACTGGTTGTTGTAGGCGTTCGTCAGGTCCAGGTAGACGTCCAGGTTCCACGTGTCGAAGATGAAGTTCTTGTCCACGCGGATGTCCAACTGGTTGAACGACGGCAGCCGCTGCGAATTGACCGCGCCGTAGTACGGGATGAACACGTCCGTCGTGTCGTCACGCCGCGCCCCCTCCACCGGCGTCGTCGGGTTGCCGGACGCCAGGCGGAAGCGCGCGCCCACCTCCCAGCCCTTCGGCAGCTTGTAGCTGGCAATGGCCGTCAGCACGTGCGTCTGGTCGTTGTCGAACAGGCGCCAGGCCGCGTCCGGCGCGTCCCGGCGCTCGCTGCGGCTGAGCGTGTACGAAATCCAGCCGAACAGCCGGTCCGTCAGCGCCCGACGCACCAGCAACTCGAAGCCGTAGATGCGCCCCACGCCGCCGTTCTTCAGCACCTCCGGCACCGACTCGCCGTCGCGGATGATGCGCGCGTTGGAGCGCACGATGAGGTCGTCCAGGTCGTTGTAGAAGACCTCGCTGCCCACGAACCACTCGGGCCGCGCCTGCCACTCCGCGCCCACGCTGTACTGGAGCGACCGCTTCGCCCCCAGGTCCGGATTGCCGAACCCCGGCGACGGCTCATCCTGCACCGGCGGGCTGTGGTAGACGCCCGCGCCGCCCTTCAACGTCAGCGCCTCCGTGAGCGCGTAGCGCACCGCCAGCCGCGGGTTCACCGTGCGCTTCACCTCCTGCTGATCCGTGAAGATGTAGCTCTCCGTGCGGATGCCCGGCACCACCAGCAGCTCCTTCACCGGCCGCCACCGCACCTCCGCCCACGCGGACGGGTAGTACTGGGTGAAGTTGCCGTCGATGTTGATGAGGTCCTCCGTCACCAACGGCGTCGGAGGCTCGCCCTCGCGCGGCGGCTGCTGGATGCTCGCGCGCACCTTCGCCAGGTTCGTCACCACGTCCAGACCGCCCGCCACCGTCACCGCGTCGTTGAACGCGTACTCAACCGTGGGCCGCAGGAACAGGTCCGTGGACGCGATGCGCAGGCCGCGCTCGCCAATGGCGAAGTCCAGCAGCGTGTTGCCGACGAGCGCGTGCGTGTCCAACGTCAGCTTGCCTTCGCGGTACTGGTGCCGCAGGCGCAGCTGGTTGAAGCCCGTCGTCACATCCAGGCCGCCGTTGACGGAAGGGTCGTTGTCCGCCGGCTGGTCCAACAGCAGCGCCAGCCGGTCGCGCGACGTGAGCCCCTGCAGCGTGAAGGTGTGGCGCTTGTTCGGCTTCCACACCAGCTTCGCCTGCGCGTCGTAGTAGCGCGGCGCCACCTGGAGGCTGTCGTCGTCGAACGGCACCGCCTTGAGCACCACGTCGATGTATGAACGCCGGCCGCCAATCGCGAAGCTCAGCGTGTCCGTGATGGGGCCCTCCACCACCGCGTTGGACTCAATCAGGCTGATGCCCACCGTGGCGTGCAGCCGGTCCGTGCGCGGCTCGCGGCTGCGCACGTTGATGACGCCGCCGGTGATGTCGCCGTAGTACGCGGAGAAGTTGCCGGGCAGGTAGTCCACCGCCTCCAGCAGCTCCGAGTTGTACACGGAGGTGAGTCCACCAAAGTGATACAGGATGGGGATGCGCAGGCCGTCCAGGAAGACGCCGGACTCCTGGGGGCTGGTGCCACGGATGACCAGCGCGCCGCCGTTGAACGCGGGCCGCGCCACGCCCGGCAGGTTCTGCACCACCTTGAGCGTGTCGCCCTGCGTGCCCGGGATGCGCTGCACCTCCGCCACCTGGATGGTGGTGCGCGTCACCTCCTTGCGCTCACGGTCGCTTCGCACCACCGTCTCGTACGGGCTGAAGATGCGCCGCTGCACGTAGTACGTGGCCTGCGTCTCCTGCCCTTCCGCGATGGTCTCCTGCGTGCGGAAGCGGTCGTAGCTGCCCAGCACCACCACCACCGGGTGCGTGCCCACCGGGACGCCCCGGAAGGAGAAGCGGCCCTCGCCGTCCGTCACGGTGGAGCGATCCAACTCCGTCAGCACCACCTCCGCGCCGACCAGCGGCTTGCGCGTGCCGCGCTCCAGCGCCTTGCCGCTGAAGTTCACCGGCCCCTGCGGCTCCGCGATGCCGCCGTCGGTGGCGGTCTCCGGAGGCGGCTCCGGCGCGCGGAAGACGAACTGGTAGGCGTACTGGATGCGCACCGGAGAAGGGACGTTGTCCACCTCCGCGGGCTCGAACTGGAACTGCTTCACCGCGGCGATGGCCGCTTCATCGAAGCCGTTGCCGGCGGGCTGGGTGACCTCGACATTCGTGACGGTGCCCGTCTCCGAGATGTCGATGAACATCACCACCGTGCCCTCCAGCTGCTGGGCGGCGGCCTCCGGTGGATAGGTCGCTTCGACCTGGCGCAGGAGCGCGGGCGGCTTCGTCAGCACGCCGGTGGGAACGCCAGCATCGCCGACGGGAACACCTGCGTCCGGGGCCTGTGCGGCAGCCCCGGTCGCAAGCAATAGACAGACGACGCAAGCGAGCGTTTTCATGAAGGGTGCGCGGGTCTCCCGCGCCCCCTCCTAGCGCCCTCCGAGGCTGGGGGCGAGCACGATTTCGATGCGCCGGTTCTGGCTCTTGTGCTCCGGCGTGTCGTTGGGGACGATGGGCTGGTACTGCCCGTAGCCCGCCGCGGACAGCGACGTCGGATCCACGCCCGAGTCCTGCAGCGAGCGCACCACCGCCATCGCGCGCGCCAGGCTCAGCTCCCAGTTGGACGGGAACTGCCCGCCGCCGGTGGGCACGTCGTCCGTGTGGCCTTCCACGCGGATGATGCGGCCCCGCACCGTCTTGAGCGCGTCCGCGATCTTCACGAGCGCCTCCTGCCCTTCCTTGCCCACGCGCGCGGAGCCGGACGCGAAGAGGATCTTGTCCTTCAACTGCACCGTCATCCGGCCCTTCATCTCCGACAGCTCGATCTTCCCGTCGGAGATCTCCTGCTTGAGGCTCTGGGCCAGGTTCTCGTACTCGGAGCTCTTCTTCTCCAGCTCCTCCTTGGCCTGCGCGAGCTTCTTCGTGTTGCGCGCCAGCTCGTCGTTGAGCGCGGCCAGCTGCGCGTTCTTCTCCTCCAGGGCGCGGCGCTCGGCCGCGGCGCTGGTGAGGCGGTTCTCGGAGGCGTTGAGGCGCGTCTCCAGCGCGGCCTTCTCCTGGTTCAGCGCGGCCTGCTGCTCCTCCAGCGCCTTGATTTTCGCCTCGGCCGCCGTGCGCGCCGCCTTCTCGTCCGTGAGGTTCTTCGTCAGCCCTTCGGCTTCCAGGGCCTTCTCGTTGAACTTGCCCTGCGAGACGCAACCCGTGGACAGGGCAACCAGGGCAGCCAGAACCAGACGTGTCCGCATATGTGCGCTTCCTCCTGACAGATGTTGGTGGGTCCGAGCCTACCGCTCTCGGGCCCAGAACCTAGGAGAAACACGCAACTGCTATGGGGACCAACTTCCCGGCCTGGAGGCCTACTGGGGGAAGATGGGGTGGGTGTTCAGCCAGGAGCTGAAGAGGGCATCCGCGAAGGGCTTGCCGGGGATGTGGACGCCGCCGGACGCGCCGCCGGAGACGTGGAGTCCGGAGCCGGGCAGGTAGGTGAGGACGAGGTCATCGCCCTTGCGCACATCGTGGAGCGACGCGAGGAGCTTCTCCAGGGACTGGTTGAGGGCGTCCTCGCGCATGGCGGGGTTCTGGCGCAAGCCCTCGCGGAAGCTGCCCACGAGCTGGTCCTTGGTGATGGTGCGCAGGAACCGGAAGTGCAGTCGTTTCAGGCTGTTGGAGGCGACGGCCTGCTTGAAGCAGGTGGGCTCCTCCTCCATGTAGAGGCTCCACACGTAGACGTTGAAGAAGAGCTTCTTCTTCAGCTCCATGTGGGTGAGCGCGAGCGTGCGGCCCTCCACCTGGAGTGAATCCGGCATGTTGACCCCGCCCGCCTGTCCCGCCTGGGCGATACCGCCCACCAGCAGGAGCATCCCCAGCGCGAACCCTCGCGCCCCCATCTTCAACGCCGTCCCCGTCATCGCCTTCCCCTTCACCCTCTACCGAGCCGGTGATCGCAACGGTGTGCACTCCCCATGAAACCGCTACCCGCGCCGATCATTGGTTTGTGCACCATTGGACGGCAACAGGAACCTTCTGGCAAGGACGTTGGGGGCGCAAGTGACTCCCCGGTTGAGGAGCGAACGGCGGGGGATGGCGCGGGGCGTCAACAGCGCGGGAGCCGGGAGGGGACCCGACGGCGTCACGGCTCGGGGTTCTGCTTCGGCTCGTTCGGGGGAGTGGCCCGAGCGACCGGGGGTCCCTGCATCGCCGCGCGCAGCCGCCCGTCGAGTTCCTGGACCAGGATGCCCAGCAGTTCGTAGGCCTTGCGCGTGAAGAGGCCGACGAGCAGGCCCGCGAAGGCCATGCTGTAGGGGTTGAAGTGGGGAACGTCTCCGCTCAACTCCATCATGAAGACACTGCGACCGCCGCGCAGCGACAGGAACGCGACGAACCCCGACGCCAATCCCAGGACCACCTGCTTCGTCGCGAACCGAGCGCCTCCCTCCCGCAGCATCGCGATGATGGCGCCGACCAGCGCGCAGCACGCCACGACGAGCGCCAGCAGGTAGTCGGTTCGCGCATGCTCCAGGGGAATCTGGGCCCAGAAGTTCTGGAGCTGGCGCCCCAGGCTTTCGACCCAGGGGGGCTCGGGCAGGGCCGCGGTCCCTTCAGGCCCAGGGGGAGGCTGCGCGGAAGCGCCTGACTGCGGATCCATCCCGTCAGGGAACGTCAGCCGTGCTCTCACCTTCCTCACGTTCGACCGCATCTCCTCCAGGATGAGCGCAGCGCCCTTTCTCGATGCGCCCGCGCCGCGGACCGACAGGGAATCAATCTGGCTTCGCGACTCCATGGCGTAGCCATGAATCCAGGCCACCCCCAGCAGATGCCGTTGTGTGGAGTGGTTCCGCGCCTCCTGCGCCGCGAGCAGCACCGCGCCTGACTTCATGTCCGTGTCTTGAGCCGCGCCCAGAGGCATGGGTGGGGAGGAGATCTGGCTCATCAGCAGCGCGGTCTCCTCCCGCTCCAGCATGTCCACCTCCGCCCGGGCCTGCTGCCGCGAAGAGATTTCCGCGATGGAGGCAATCGCCAGGACCGCGCTCAAGAGCAGCAGGCAGAGCGTCATTCCTTCCGACACCCGCTGGACGAAGAAGAGCCCCATGGCCCGCAGCGAGGCGAGCACCGTGGGCATCGGTTCGACCGACAGACCCCTCGGGGCAACGGAGGGGATGGGAGGAACGACCGTCACGATGGGCGCGTTGGACGCGGGTTCGGTCCTGCCGGATTTCTCGCCGCTCGACTTGGCCATCATTCCCCCCTGCGGAATGCGTGGAAATTACCACACCCCTCTTCCACGCCGCAGCCACGGGTGAAGCCTCACACCTGCCATTCCCCGCTACGCGGCGGGGGCGGCCGCCGCGGCGAGCAGCAGGTCGATGTCCACGGGCTTGCGCAGGTAGGAGCGGGCGGCGAGGACTTCTCGGCGGCTGTCGAGCTGCGGATCGGCGCTCATCACCACCACCGGGATGTGGGCGAAGCGCGCGTCAGCCCGCTGCTCGGTGCGGAACTGGAACCCGTCCTTCACCGGCATCATCAGGTCCAGGAGGATGAGGTCGGGCGGCGGTCGCAGCGTCTCCAGCAGGGTGAGCGCGTGCGCCCCATGATCCGCGCACACCACCGTGTGCCCTTCTTCTTCCAACAGCTCACGGATGGATTCCCGGATGTAGAAGTCGTCCTCCACCACGAGGATGCAACGGCTCATGCCCGGCTCTCCCGCGCCGTGGCCCGTTCAGGAGGACGGGCACTCGCGGCGTCACGGGGCAGGAGTACCACGAAACATGCGCCCCCTTCCGGCCCCGCCTCCACCGAGATCCTCCCGCCGTGGGCTACGACGATCTGCTTGGAGATGAAGAGCCCCAGCCCCAGTCCTCCCGCGTTGCGCGACGCGAGCCCCCGGTCGAAGCGGTCGAAGATGCTCTCACGCTGCGCCTGGGGAACCCCGGGCCCCTGGTCACTCACCTCCAGGCGGACCTGGTCCCCCTGTTCCTCCAGACGCACTTCCAGCGGCGTGCCCGGCGCGTACTTCACCGCGTTGGACAGCAGGTTCGTCAGCACCTGCTCCAGCCGACGCCCATCCCACGTCCCCACGAGCACGGGCGGAACCTCCAGCCGCACCTGACAGCCTGCCTGCGCCAGTTGTCCGGAGAGGCGCTCCAGCACGTCGGAGATGAGCTGCGTGAGGTCCACCTCCTGGAACAACAGGTCGAGCGTGCCCGTCCGGATGCGCGCCACGTCGAGCAGGTCGTCGACGAGGCCCGTCAGCCGGTCCACCTGGAGCAATGACACACGCATCGCCTTCGCCAGCTTCTCCGGGCTCGGCATGCGGCCCTCGTCTGGCTTCACGCTCCGCTCGGTCATCTGCAATTGCATCCGCAGCGACGTGATGGGTGTCTTCAGCTCGTGCGAGGCGATGGAGAGGAATTCGTCGCGCGCGCCGAGCAACACCTTCAGCTCGCGCTCCACCTGCTTGAGCCGGGAGATGTCCCGCAGCGTGAGGATGGTCCGCGACGGCTGCTGCCCGATGGCCGGCACGAAGTCCGAGTCCACCACGAGGTGGAGACGTCCACCGGGGGCGTGCCCGACGGCCTCCAGGTCGCGGACCGGCGCATCCAGGGCACGCGCCAGGTTGAACGGCGCCTCGGCCTCGTCGGTGAGCCGGAAGGCGCGGCCGTGTTCCGTGTCATCCAGCCTGCTGGGAAAGTCGCCGTCCGCCAGCTCCTGCGCCGCGTGGTTCGCGAAGGTGAACTGGCGCGAGTCCGGGTTGACGAGCAGCGTGGGCGTCGGGAGGCGATCCAACACCGCCTCCAGCCATTGCTGCTGCTGCGCGAGGTCCTCCGCGTGCGCCTCCTGCTCCGCCGCCCGCATCCGCATGGCCGCCATGGTGAGCTGCGCCTGCACCCGGGCCAGCAGCTCCCGGGCCGCGAAGGGCTTGGTCAGGTAGTCGTCCGCGCCCAGCTCCAGCCCGCTCGCCGTGGCCTCCTCGCCCGCGCGGGCGGACAGCAGGATGACGGGCAGCGTGCGCAGCGCTTCGTCCGCCCGCAGCTGCCGCACCAGCTCGATGCCATCCATCACCGGCATCATCACGTCCGACAGGATGAGATCCGGCCTCGACTCCCGCGCCGAGCGCAGCGCCTCCGCGCCGTTCGGGACCGCCGTCACCCGGTAGCGCCGCTCCAGGAGGCGACGGACATAGTCGCGCATGTCCGCGTTGTCGTCGGCCAGCAGGACCCGAGGGCGGACGCCTCCCACCACCTCTTCGTGGGGAAGTCGCGCCGCCACCGGGGCGTCGGCTCGCGGCCCATTCTCGGAGGCATCATGGAGCGGGGCCTGCGGGGTGGGCGCTCCCGGCGCGGGCTCCTCCACCCAGCGCAGCGACTCCTCGACAAAGGCATCCACGCGCATCGGGTTGGCGGGGGGCTGCGCTCCCGGATCCGAAGCCGGCGCCCCCTTCCAGTAGGCGTTCCCGAGCGGCACGCGGACGAAGAACGTGGAGCCTTCCCCGACGGCGCTGCGCACCTCCACCGAACCGCCATGAAGCTTCGCCAGGTCCTGCACGAGCGCGAGCCCGATGCCGCTGCCCTCGTGGGTCCTCCCCTTCGCCTCCTGCACACGGTGGAAGCGCTGGAACACGCGGCCCAGCTCGCTCTCCGGGATGCCAATGCCCGTGTCCTGCACCGACAGCCGCGCGAAGCCGCCCTCCCGCTTCAACTCGACGCGGATCTCCCCGGCGTGGGTGAACTTGAACGCGTTCGACACGAGGTTGAGGACGATCTTCTCCCACATCTCGCGGTCGACGAGCACCGGCTCCCCGAGCGGCTCCGCGTCCACCACCAGGCGCATGCCCGCGCGCTCCACGGCGGAACGGAAGGCGCTCGCGAGGTCGCGGGTGAGCGAGGACAGGTCGGTGGGCTCCGCCGAGGCCCGGGCACGGCCCGCCTCGATGCGCGAGAAGTCGAGCAGCGCATTCACCAGCTTGAGCAGTCGCAGCGCATTGCGGTGCACGACCCGCAGCTCGTCCTGCACGCTTCCTGGCAGTCCGCCCTGCCGCCCGGCCAGCAGATCCTCCAGGGGCCCGAGCAGCAGCGTGAGCGGCGTGCGGAACTCGTGGCTCACGTTGCTGAAGAACGCGGTCTTCGCCTGATCGATCTCCGCCAGCGCCTCGGCCCTGCGCCGCTCCGCTTCATAGGCGCGCGCGTTCCCAAGGGCCGCGCTCGCCGCCCCACCCAGCATCTCCACGAAGGTCCGGTAGGACTCATCGAGCGGAAGCCGCTGGCTCGTCCCGACGACGAGGAAACCGAGCGGGACCTCCACGCCCGCGACCCGGACCGGCAACACGAAGGCCGTGCCCAGCGGCTCCGGGTACGGGCCCGCGGGGACGCGACCGAACCGCGCCTCCAGGTCCGTCACCGGCTCCACCCGTCCACTGCGAGCCGCGCGCGCGAGCGGCCACCCCGACTCCCCGTCTCCATCCACGAGACGGAGGACTTCCGGCGCGAGCGCACCTCCCGCCTGGGTTCCGCGCGTCCCACGCAGCCGGGCCTGGGTGCCGTCGGGCGTCGTCACGTAGAGGAGCGCGAACGGCAGGTCGAAGGCGTACTCCCCCAGCGTCGCGAGAAGCAGGTCGCACGCCTCGTCGAACACCAGGGCCTGCCCCGCGCGATCCGCCACGTCGCGCAGCGCCCGCGTCCGCCGCTGGGCGAGCATCGTGGAGGTGGTCTCCGTCACCGGGTGGAAGATGCCCACCACCTTGCCGAACTCGTCACGGATGGGGCTGGACGAGAAGGTGAAGAAGGTCTCCTCCGGGTAGCCGTTGCGCTCGAGGAACATCCGCTGGTTCTCGAGGTAAGAGGTCTCGCCCGCGAGCGCCCGCTCGAAGGGTTCACCAATGGCGGGCCACGCGGAGGCCCAGGTGACCCGGTAGCTCTCCCCCAGCGCGCGCGGGTGCACCGCGCCGCAGACCCCGCGGTAGCCATCGTTGTAGATCTGGCTGTGGCCGTCCCCCCAGATGATGTTGATGGGGAAGTTCGACGCGAGGCAGAGGCTCACGGTCGTGCGCAGGCTCTGCGGCCACGACTCGATGGGCCCCAGCGGGGACTTCGACCAGTCGAGTGACGCGATGAGCGTGGACATTTCGCCCCCACCCGCGAGCCACTCCAGCTTCCTGGGAAGGGCGCTCATCCTGCTGAAGGTATACGTACGCGGGTACGACGTCACAAGGATGGCGTTGGTACTTCGCGGAGTTGAACTGTCGCGCATTGAACCCGCGCCCGGGACAGACCCGGCCTGACAGCGCCAGGCCACCAGACAGGCGGTCCTGCCTCCCGCCCCAGGGCGGGCGTAGACTCTCCGCCCATGAGCGCTTCCGCCCCGCCCCAGGTCCACTTCCGCACCTGCAACCTCTGCGAAGCGATGTGCGGGGTGCGCATCGAAGTGGCCGACGGTCGCATCACGTCCATCAAGGGCGACGACGCGGACCCGTTCAGCCGGGGCCACATCTGTCCCAAGGCCGTGGCGCTGCGCGATCTGCATGAAGATCCGGACCGCCTGCGCCATCCCATGAAGCGCACCGCGTCCGGTTGGGAGCGCGTGTCCTGGGAGGACGCGCTCGGCGACATCACCCGGCGACTCCATGCCCTCCAGCAGGAGCACGGTCCCCACACCGTGGGCGCCTACCTGGGCAATCCCAACGTCCACAACCTGGGCGCGATGATGTTCGGCCCCGGCCTGCTTCGTGCGCTGCGCTCGCGCAACCGGTTCTCCGCCACCTCCGTGGACCAGCTTCCCCACCAGCTCGTGGCCCACTTCATGTTCGGCCACCAGTTGCTCGTCCCCATCCCGGACATCGACCGCACCCGGTACATGCTCATGCTGGGCGCCAATCCCCTGGCATCCAATGGCAGTCTGATGACCACGCCCGATGTCCGCGCCCGCCTCCGCGCCATCCAGGAGCGCGGAGGCAGGGTCGTCGTCATCGACCCGCGCCGCACGGAGACGGCCGGCATCGCCGACCAGCACGTCTTCGTCCGCCCCGGCACCGATGCGCTCGCCCTGCTCTCCCTGCTGCACATCGCCCTGGGAGAAGGCACCCAGCGCATGGGCCGGCTCGCCGCGTTCGTGGACGGGCTGGACACCATCGTGTCCCTGGTCCGCGACTTCCCTCCGGAGCGCACGGCACCGCACACCGGCATCGCGCCGGACGTGCTGCGCGGCATCGCCCGGGACTTCCTCGCGGCGGAGGGCGCCGTCTGCTACGGCCGCGTCGGCGTGTCCACGCAGCCCTTTGGCTCCCTCTGCCAATGGCTCATCAACGTCCTCAACATCGTCACCGGCAACCTGGACCGCGAAGGCGGCGCGCTCTTCACGCAGCCCGCGTTCGACCTCATCGGTGGGCCACGCGCGCTGGGCGTCAGCCCCGGCAGCCATGGCCGCTGGAAGAGCCGGGTGCGCGGCCTGCCGGAGTCCTCCGGCGAGCTGCCCGTGGCCGTGCTCGCGGAGGAGATCCTCACGCCGGGAGAGGGACGCATCCGCGCCCTCATCACCGTGGCCGGCAACCCCGTGCTGTCCACGCCCAATGGCACCCAGCTGGACACGGCGCTGTCACAGTTGGACCTCATGGTGAGCGTGGATCCGTACCTCAACGAGACCACCCGGCACGCCCACTACATCCTGCCCCCCGCGTCCCTGCTGGAGCGCGGGCACTACGACCTCGTCTTCCACGTGCTCGCCGTGCGCAACACGGCCAAGTACTCACCGCCCGTGTTCGCCGCCGCTCCGGAGTCCCGCCAGGATTGGGAGATCCTCCTGGAGCTCCAGCACCGCCTGGAGACACTGCGAAAGGGCCGCACCGCCCGCGCCACCTTCCAGTACCAGGCCCTCAAGCGTCTGGGGCCAGAGCGCCTGCTCGACCTGGGCCTGCGCATGGGGCCGTATGGCTCGCGCTTCCATCCGCTCAAGAAGGACGGCCTGTCGCTCGCGAAGCTGCGCGCTTCGCCCCACGGCATCGACCTGGGCCCCTTGAAGCCTTCCCTCCCAGGCCGCCTCCGCCACCGCTCCAAACGCATCCAACTGGCTCCGGAGCTGCTCGTCGCGGATGTCGCCCGGCTCCGCGCGACCTTCACGGACGACTCCGCGCCTCGCGAGAACGAATTGCTGCTCATTGGCCGGCGGCACCTTCGCGACAACAACTCCTGGATGCACAACGTGCCGGGACTGATGAAGGGCCGCCCGCGCTGCACCCTCATGATTCATCCGGACGATGCTTCGCGCCTGGGCCTCGCCGACGGCGTGGACGCCACCATCCGCTCTCGCGTGGGAGAGGTCACCGTGCCTGTCGCCGTCACCGCCGACGTCATGCCCGGTGTCGTCAGCCTGCCGCACGGCTACGGCCATCAGCGCTCCGGCATCCGCATGCAGGTGGCGGGCGCGCACGCGGGCGCCAGCATCAACGACCTCACGGATGAGCAGGCCCTGGATGCCGTCAGCGGCAACGCCGCCTTCAGCGGCACGCCGGTGCGGATACGGCCAGCGCTTCCCTCACCGTCCGACTCCGCCACACCAGCCGTGTAATCGCTCTCTCCAGGACAAACCCTGAAAAGTCTTGTCATCAGGATTTTCCTGAAGACTTGCAGTCATGGGTGGCCTCACGACGTCCCGGAGGCCATGGGGTGCGCCGCGACTCATTGGCATACATGGCGGCACTGGCGGCCTGTTTACAGGCAAACAGCCTTCCATTAGGGTCCCGCGCAATGCTGCGTGCGCGAGTCGTTGGTTTGTTCGTGCTGGCGGCGATCCTCGCGGTGCCTGGAATTGCCCGCGCGCAGATCGTGGTCGGCCTCTATCCGGTACAGGGAAAAATCGAGCCAGGGGTCCGCGCGGATGCGGAAGGGCTCATCGCCTCCGGGGTCCGGGCCAGCAACCGGCGACAGGGGTCGCTGGTCCTGCGCGGTCCCGTGCCGTTGAAGGCGTCGTGTGAGCCCAAGCCGACCACGGAGTGTCTGGCGGGGCTCGCGCGTGGAGGCGCCATCATCTACGCCGAGGCGACCGTGGTGGACGGGGTGGCTTCCGTCTCGATGTCGGCCATCACCGAGAGGCAGCACCGGACGGCCCCCGTCAAATTCCGTTTCATCCCCGGGTTCCTGGATCTGCGGCCGGTGCACTATGCCGTCGAGCAGCTCGAGAAGGCCCTCACCGAGCCGACATCGCAGCCGGTCGCGGAGGATGCGGCACAGGGCGTCGCATCCGCCGAGCCCGCGCCCGCGCCTGATATCCGCCCCGAGCCGCCGCCGGTCGCATCTGCGGCCCCCGCGGAGGTGGAACCGCTGGCCGAACAGGACCCGGTGTCGCTCCACGACAAGGCCCGCCCGACTTCGTCCGGGTGGATGCGCAAGACGGGCATCTACGCTTCGATTGGCGGCGCGCTCGTGGCCGGCGCCGGTGGAGTCTTCGGGCTGCGCAGCAAGAGCCTGAACAAGGACCTGTCGCAACGCTACAACGACGGCCGCCTGGTCCCGGCGGACCGCGCGAAGTACGACCAGGCGAAGAC
Organism: Corallococcus sp. CA047B; assembly: GCF_003612065.1. NCBI lineage: Bacteria > Pseudomonadati > Myxococcota > Myxococcia > Myxococcales > Myxococcaceae > Corallococcus > Corallococcus sp. CA047B. Next base: position 33,518 of record NZ_RAWD01000006.1, on the reverse strand, counting down.
GTCCAGCACGCTCGCGAACACCCTGATGATTGGCGGCGGCGTCGTCGCGCTCACCGGTCTCACCCTGTGGGGACTGTCGGGTGTGTCGTTCGACTCGGATGGCGATGGCGGCGGGAACGTCTACGTGAGGGGGCGCTGGTGATTCGTTCGTTCTGGGTGTGGGGTTCGGTGCTGTTGCTCGCGTGCACGAGCACCTCCGAGGGGCTGTGCGACGACGACTCCGGCTGTCTGCCGGGGCTGCGCTGCGAGCAGGGGGTCTGTACCGGGTGCGCCGACGATGACGGGTGCGAAGCCTGGCAGGCCTGCACGTCGAGCCGGCGGTGCGCGCTGCGTCCGGGGATGTGCGCGACCCAGAAGGATTGCAGGACGTGGGAGGAGTGCGGGGCCAGCCACACCTGCCAGTTGGTGGCGGGCTCCTGCCAGTCGTCCGCGGACTGCAAGGACTACGAGGAGTGCAGCGGCCTGACGCGCAAGTGCGTCCCCCAGGCGGACCGGTGCACCACCGCTGACGACTGTGGCGGGGGACTCTGGACGCCGACATGCGGGCAGGACAACCGGTGCGGCGGCACGAGCATGGGAGGGAACGACGTGCTGCTTTGGGGCACGCTCCTGGAGGGCCTCTGCGGCGTTGACGCGATCTCCAGCATCCTGACGCCCACGCGCGTGCAGGTGGGCTTCGACTGCGACACCTCCTCCTCCTTCAGTGAGGCGGTGGTCGCCCCCAACGGCCGCGTCTATTACATCGGCAGGGGCGGCAACCCCGATCGGATCAAGATCATGGTTCCGGAGTCCTTCACGCTCAAGGACAAGATCCGCTCGTACCCCGTGGATGGACCCCGGAACGATACACAGGTTCCGTCACCGGCATGCTCCGCCACCCAGGACATCGGGAGCTTCGTCATGCGGGCGGGCACGGGCGCCGTTGCCTACAACTGCTCCCATGGGGGCAACACGTATTACAACAGTGCTGGGGACGTCGTGGCGACCGGGCATCGCCTGCTCGCGTGGAACGCCGCCGGCTACCTGCTCGGCGTCGGCAGCGGCTACGAGCTGTTCGTGCTGGCCCCGGATCAGCAGGTCATTCCCATCACCGGGCTGCCGGGCGACCATCTGGACACCATCGATGCGCGTGCGCATCCGACAGGGTTCATGTTGGCCATGAACCGGACCTCCGGAATCCAGGAGTTGTGGCATGTCGACAACAGCGGCGCTGCCACCGTCCTGGGCACGTACGGTGAGGGCCCGGCGGAAGCCGACAGGGTCAGCTACGGAATCCTGGACGCCGGGGGCGCCCTCTATTCGAGGAGCAGCCCGAGGGAGGATGTGGGGATCACCGACCTGGTCGTCAAGCGGCCGCCCGACGGCTCCCGTGGCACGATCATCTACTCCGAGAAGTCCGCTCCGACGCCGGTGAACGCCGCGGCGAACTACGAGAAGGTCTTCAACTTCATGCACGCCTCGCATCTCTTCGCGGGCCCGTAACGGAGGCCCGTCAGCTCAAGCCGCCGCTGGGACGGCCGGCGCAACCACCTGCGCCGCCGTCACCTTCCGGGTCCGCCACACCAGCGGCGTGAGCGCCCCCACCAGCACGAACACCGCCTGCACCGCGTGCGCGAGCACCGCGATGGACATGGCCTTCGCCGCGGAGGTCCCCATCGCCCCCGCCGCCAGCGAGAACACGCTGTCCGTCACGCCCACCTGCCCCGGCACCAGCGAGCCCAGGGCCAGCGCCACCAGGTAGAGCCCCTGCGTGAAGAGCGCCTGCACCACCGTCGCGTCGATACCCACCGCGTGCGCCAGCACCGCGTACTGCATCACCTGCAACACGCGGCTGCCCAGGAACGCCAGCATCGGCCGCCACGGACACAGCCCTCCGGCGCACAGTGAGGCCTGGAACGACTGCGCGTGCGCGCCCCACTTCCCGCACCGGCGCTGCATCCACGCGCCCAGCCGCTTCGCGCGCAGGCCCGCGCGCACGCCCAGGGACGCCAGCAGCAACACGAAGCCGTGCACCAGCATCGCCACCGTGAACGCGGACCAGCCCGTCATCAGGTAGGACGCCACCGCGCACGGAAAGGAGATGAGCCCTCCGGCCCCCAGCGACGCGGACTGGGACGTGGCCGCCGCCGCCGTCGCCGCCGCGCCCCCCGCGTAGGGCGTCAGCAGCGTCGCCTTCGTCGCCTCCGCCGCCGCGCGGCCCGCGGGCGCCATGCTCGACACCGCCGTGCCAATCAACTGCGCGCGCACCAACACCGACAGCGGCACCTGCCCCGCGCGGGCACCGTAGGACAGGCGCGTCGCCGTCGCGTCGCACCCCTGACGTCCCAGCTCGATGAGCACCACCCAGGGCAACAGCGGCATCGCGGTCAGGAGCGTGGTCTTCAGCTCACCGGCGCCCGCCTTGTTCACCATCGCCGTCAGCATGCCCAGGCCGCCGAGCGCGAAGACGGGCTTGAGCACCGTCAGCAGCCTGCGCTTCCAGACGCACGGTTCGGCTGCCCGCCCTTCTGGAACGACCGCCAACGGTCCAGCCAGGGCCACTTCGTGGTGCACGCTGTTCACACTCGCCCCCCTCGCCCATCCCCACGTGCCCCACCGAGGGGTCCATTTCTGAAGCTGTGCAGCCCTCGCCGCCATGGCGAGGCCTGACTGTCGACGGCTGGCAGCCCCCCCATGGCTCGCGTTCGGGGGTGGACAGACCCGCGTCTCCCCAGGGTCGGAATGGAGCCTTCGTGGATCCACGCGACGGCCCGTCCACACCGCCCGTGGGCCTGCTTTGCACGCTCGGCAGCAGGGCCGAAGGCGGTTAGGGTGGCGCCGCCTTCAGTCAGGCTTCACGCGGGAGCATGCAATGAAAGCAGTGCGCTTCTCGGCCTTCGGTCCGCCCTCGGACGTCGCCCAGGTGGTGGAGGAATCCCCCGCGCCGCTCCAACCCGGCGAGGCGCGACTGGCCGTCCTCGCCACGCCCATCAACCCCTCTGACCTGCTCACCCTCTCCGGTGAATACGGCGTGCTGCCCAAGCTGCCCGCCACCCCGGGCAACGAGGGCGTGGGCCGCGTGGTGGAGGTGGCGGGCTCCGACGCCGTGGCGGTGGGCGACCTGGTGTTCCTGCCGCTGGGCGCGGGCACCTGGCGCACCCACCTCACCGCGCCCGCCGCGCAATTGCTGCCCGTGCCGCCGGGGTTGGACCTGCTCCAGGCGAGCATGCTGCTCGTGAATCCGCCCACCGCGTACCTGATGCTGCGCCAGTTCGTGACGCTCCAGCCCGGCGAGTGGGTGGTGCAGAACGCCGCCAACTCCGCCGTGGGCCGCTACCTCATCACCCTGGCGCAGGTGATGGGCTTGAAGACCGTCAACGTGGTGCGCCGCCAGGACCTGGCCGACGAGCTGAAGGCCCAGGGCGCGGACGTGGTGCTGCTGGACACGGATGAATTGCCCAAACAGGTGCGCGACGCGACGGGCGGCGCGAAGGTGCGGCTGGGCATCGACGCGGTGGGTGGGGAGTCGTCCCGGCGGCTGGGCGACTGTCTTTCCACCGGCGGCGTGCTGGTGAACTACGGCGCGATGAGCGGCAAGGGCCCCAAGCTGTCCGCGGCGGCCACCATCTTCAAGGACGTCACCCTGCGCGGCTTCTGGCTGGTGCGCTGGATGCGCAACGCCCCGCGCGAGGAGCAGAACTCCACCTTCGCGCGGCTCGCGGAGCTGATGTCCGTGGGCACGCTGCAGGCGCCCGTGGACGGCACCTTCCCGCTGGAGCGCATCCACGACGCGGTGAAGCGCGCCCAGGAGCCGGGCCGCAACGGGAAGATCATCCTGACCCCCAACCCCTCGGCCTGAAAGCTTGAAGGGCCGCCCCCTCCCCCACGGCATTGAAGGAGCAACGACCATGAAGCGAGTCGAAGGCAAGGTGGCACTGGTGACCGGCGGCGCGGGAGGCCTGGGCGCCGCGTCCGCGCGGATGCTCGCGCGCGAGGGCGCGAAGGTGGTGGTGACCGACCGGCGCGAGGCTGAAGCGCGCGCGGTGGCGGAGTCGCTGGGCGACGCGGGGCTGTTCGTCGCGCTGGACGTCACCCAGGAGGCCCAGTGGGAGAACGCCATGGCGCGCACCCTGGAGAAGTTCGGGCGGCTGGACGTGCTCGTGAACAACGCGGGCATGGGCATCGTGAAGGACATCGAGACCATGTCGCTGGACGAGTGGCGGCTGGTGCACGCGGTCAACCTGGACGGCGTCTTCCTGGGCTGCAAGCACGGCATCGCCGCGATGCGCAAGAGCAACGCGAAGGGCTCCATCATCAACATCTCCTCCATCGCCGGCATCGTGGGCGTGGGGCAGTTCCCCGCGTACAGCTCCAGCAAGGGCGGCGTGCGCCTGTTGTCCAAGTCCGTGGCGCTGCACTGCGCGGCCAAGGGCTACGGCATCCGGTGCAACTCCGTGCACCCGGGCTACGTGGAGACCGCCATGGTGGAGGCGCTGGCCCAGGCCGGAGGGCAAGCGGAGAAGACGCGCGCGCGCATGCTCAAGGGCATCCCCCTGGGCAGCTTCGGTGAGCCCGACGACGTGGCGAACGCGGTGCTCTACCTCGCGTCGGACGAGTCCAAGGTGATGACCGGCGCCGAGGTCATCCTCGACGGCGGCGCCACCGCGCAGTAACGCGGGGCGCCCGGCTCACGCCCAGGGCGCCTGGAGCAGTTCGGAGAAGCGGATGGCCAGCTCCGGCCGGCCCACCATCGCCTGGCCCCAGGCGTTCGCCTGCGTGGCCCAGGTGGCGGGCGTCAGTCCCACGACCTCGAAGAGCTTCAGCACGTCCGCGCCCCCCTGCAGCGCCTTGAGCATCCGCGCGTATTGCAGGAGCGTGGGCAGGGACGTGCCGGGGAAGAGCACCTCCCGGTCCAGCGGGCGCGCGGGCACCTGGGGCTGGAGGTCCGTCATCAACATGCGGGCATTGGCCAGGGCCCGGGCCTGCTCCTTCCCGTGCTCCACCAGCCGGGCGGCCTCGCGGGCTTCGGCGGCGCGGCGCTCCTCCTCGGCCCGGCGCTCCTGGTCGCGGCGGCGGGACTCGGCCACCTGGCGTTCGATTTCACGTTCGCGCTCGCGCTCCTCGTGCGCGCGGCGGCGGTCGCGGCGCTCGCGCATCATCCGCAGCGCGTCGTGCGTGTCGTCCAGGAAGTCGCGGTGGATGTTGGACTCCTCCGGCGGCGACGGCGTGGTGCGCACGCGCTGCTCGAAGGCGGGGAGGCGCGACTCGAAGTACGCCAGTTCCGCCTCCATCTCCTGGAGGTGGCGCGGGTCTTCTGACTCCACCCCGTGGAGCAGCGCCCAGGCCCCCTTGGACACGGAGAGGGACGCGGTGCGCGGGCGCGTGCCCACGGTCTCCTCCGCCGCGGCCCAGAGGGCTCGCAGCCTGCGGGGCAGCACGTCCAGCGTCACCTCCGCCAGCAGTTGCTCCGCGTGGGGATAGAGCCCCACGGGGTCCAGGCGCCACCACGCCTGGAAGCGCACCAGGGCGTCGGGCTCCGCCTCGCGCTGCTTCTCCCACAGGCGGTCGCGCCAGCCGGCGAAGGCGGCGAGCAACAGGCCGCGTTCGAAGGGATGGGATTGGAAGCGCTGCCAGACGGCCTCCACCAGGACCTCGCGTCCGGAGTACGCGCTCCACTGCCGCGCCACGCGGGACATGGGGGCCACCAGGAGGTGCTGATCCGGTCCCTCCCAGACCGCCATCAACAGCCGGGCCGCGTGTTCGACGCCGGAGGCAGGAAGGCGCGCCTGCTCGCGCCGCGAGGGGAACATCACCAGGGCCTCCAGCAGGGCCTCACCGCTGTATGGGTCGCGAGCCCAGTCGTTCAGCCGCCGCTGTTCATCCACCCCCGCGTGGTGGAGGAAGTGCACGAAGAGGAAGTCCTTGAAGCACGCGATGCGGTCCTTCTCCGCGCCGCGCTCAATCGCATGCACCGTCTCCTCCAGGAAGCACCACATCGCCTCCGTCTCCTCCTCCTCGGGAGGCTCGGCGGTGTCGCCGGGGGTGGCGGCCCAGCCGAAGAAGTGCAGCGCGGTCTCCGCGGGCAGGTCGCGCAGCACCGAGCGCGCCCAGCGGGCCCAGCGCTGCTGGTTCTCCAGCCCCCAGGCGTGGAAGGACTGCCGCTTCGCGAGGCGCAGGAGTTCATCCGCGAGGGAACCGACGGTGCGCACGGACACGGTGAGCAGCGCGTCCAGGGCCCCTTCGGGCGGGGGGAAGGGCAGGTCCCTGAGCACCTCCTGCACGAAGCGCTCGTTGCCCTCGCGCTTCAGCCGGGGGAAGAGCAGCGGTGAGCCCCACCCGCTCAGCGTGCGCCGGACGAAGGTGACGGTGTCCGCGTCCGGCGAGTCCAACGCCTGCGCCACCTCCACCTCGTCCCGCAGGGCCAGCGCGCATTCGAAGCGCACGTCCAGGTCGGTGCCATAAAGGCCCTGGTGCAGCGCGGCCGACACGACGGAGGGGGGCGCCTCTCGCGACACCCGCGTCCAGGCGACGGCGGCGCGCGCGCCGATTCCGGGCACGTCCAGCACGCCCAGGGCCAGCAGGCGGATCCGCTCGCGCTCGTCGGGGGTGAGCCGGACGGGGAAGGCGTTGCGCCAGCGCGTCAGGGCCAGCATCGCCTCCACCGCCATGCGCCCGTCCTGGTGCAGCAGGTAGCGCACCGTGGCGCGCGCATCCTGGGAGGCCGTGCCTTCGTGCACCCACGCGAGCGCCGCCAGGTTGCGCAGGTCCGCGTCCGGCGCCTTGTTGGACAGGTACGCGAGGGAGTCCGGCAGGGGACTGAACGGGGCGATGCGCTCGGTGAGGAGGACTTCGTCCATGGGCAGGGCGGCCGCCCAGGCATCCTCCATGTCGAGCGAGAAGCCGCGTTGCACCAGCCGGGACTCGATGCGCCGCGCGTCCTCGATGAGCCGCAGCGCCACGCCCCATTGCCGTGCATAGCGGGCCGCCAGGGCTTCCACCTGGGAAGGGTCCAGCGCGGCGGTGCGGGCCGCCAGGGCGAAGCGGTCCACCCCGGACTTCAACAACTCGCGCGCGGCGCCGTAGCGCTCCGGGGGGACGGGGCCACAGAAGCAGTGCGGGCAGGCGGCGTCGGACGGGATGAAGCGGATGCATCCGGGGCAGCGCACCTCGGCGCCCCGGCGCACGCCGCTGTCGAGCGGAGCGGACATGCCCCGTGTCTACTCCGTCGGAGGTCCTTCGTGCACCCCGAGGGAGTGCTGGCGCCGGAAGTGGCTTCAGGGTTCGGCCACCGCGGACTCCGCGGCCAGGGGGGAGGCAGCGGCTTCCCGCTGCGCCTTCTCCGTCCACAGCGCCCGGAAGCGCGCTTCCATCCGCGCGCCCAGCGGCTCCGAGTCCAGGTACAGGCTCGTCTCGTCGTAGCGGGTGAACGAGCTCAACGTCCAGTTGTGGCTGCCCATCACCAGGTGCCTGTTGTCCACCAGCACCAGCTTGGAGTGCGTGAGCCGGCTCGCCGTGTCGTAGCGCACCGGCACCTTGCGGGCCGTCAGCGCCTGGAAGGCCGGCAGGTTGATGATGCGGGAATGATAGACATCCCCCTTCGCGTCCTGGTCCAGGATGACCTTGACGTCCACGCCGCGCTCATGCGCCGCGATGAGCTTTTGCAGCAGGCCATGCGTGGGGTATTTCGCATCCACGTACCGGAAGAAGAAGAGGACGACCCGCACGGAGCGCGCCGCCCCTGAGAGCAGACTCTCCACGAACTCCGGGTACTGGCCGTGCCTCAACAACACACCCGCCCGGACCGTGCCGGAGGCGTCCTCGGCGTGGGCACGGGCCTGCTCCAGCCGTTCCTGTTCGGTCCGCGCCACGCTCGCCCGCGTGGCCCCCAGACGCCGTGCCACTCCGTAGGGGTGCTCCCGCGCATCCCGCAGGGCCTCCTCCAGTTCCATCAGCACCTGCGCCACCGGGCCCTGTCCCCGCGCGCGACGCCACTGGAACGAGCCACCGCTGGCGGCCACCCATTGCACGTACCGGGCGAAGGAGGGCTCCTGGACGAACGCCTCCAGCGCCTCGCTCCGGAACACCGGCGGGCGCTCCTCCAGGAGGATCCGCCCGCGAAGCTGCTCCAGCCCCTTCACGCCCAGGCCCTCCACCCGCAGCAGGGACTCCAGCGTGAGGAAGGGGCCGTGCGCGCGGCGGTAGCTCACGATGCGCTCCGCCAGCACCCGCCCCAGGCCCGGCAGCCCTTCCAGCTCCTCCGCGCTGGCCGCGTTCACGTCCAGGGCATCCACCCACTCGTGCGGTGTCACGAAGGGCAGCGCGGACGTGTCAGCCTCCTCGCGCACGGGCCTGCTGTAGCGGGCGGACGCGGCGCCTTCCTCCAGCGCACGGGCGTAGCGGCTCATCCGCCGTTGCAGCACCTCCCGGGCCCGGCGCAGGGCGAACTGGCGCGCGATGTCCTCGTCGGAGGCCTCATCCAAGACGAGCTCCCCGCCACGCGCGCGGCTGAGTTCCACCAGCAGCCCGGTGGCCCGCTCCAGCTCGCCCGGCTCCCACCGCACCTGCTCCGACCAGCCACGCACCATCGGCACGAACCACTCAGGACGCATGGGTTGCCTCCGCTTTGCGCGCACCCTCGGTCCAGAGCCGCTCGAAGTCCTGCCCCAGCCCCATCGCGAGCTGCGGGGAGCTCACCGCCAGGGAATCCTCATGGCTCACGTGGAAGGCGGAGTGCGTCCAGTTGTGACTGCCCAGCAACACCCGGTCATCCACGATGACGAACTTGCTGTGGGTGCTCACGTGACGTTCGGAGTGGAAGAGCCGCACCGGCAAGCCCAGCTCCCGCATGTAGAGCGCGGAGGTGGTGTTGGCGATGTGGACCTCCGGCGTGTCCGACACCCCCACCAGCACCCGTACGTCCACGTTGCGCCACCGCGCCTGGGCCAGTTGCTCCACCAGGCCCCGCACCGACCGCAGCGGATCCCTCAACACCCGCGTGTCGATGATGAAGACAGACACCCAGAGCCGCTTGCGCGCCAGCGCGAACCAGCTCGCCGCGAAGGGCGCGTAGTCCCCGTCGTGGAGCAGCGTGCCTTCAGACACGGGAAAGGCCTCGAAGCTCATGGCGCCTCCGCGGTCACGGTCGCCAGCCGCTCCCTCAATCCCTGCTCATAGTGGCGGTAGGTGAGGAGCAACCGGCGCGTGAAGTCCTGGTACGCCGCCAGCGCCAGGGAGACCCGTGGCGCCGCCTCCTTCTCCGAAGGGGTCTTCGCCTTCGCCTCCTGTTCGGCCTGGAAGACCAGCGCCACCTCCTGCCAGGAGAGCGTCGCGAGCTGTTCGTGGATGAGCAGGCGGTGCTCCTCCAGCAAATCCTCGATGGCTTCCAGCCGTTCGTATGTGGGGGGCATGGGCATGGGGGACGTCCTCGCTACATGCTGCCCGCTTCCTCGAGCAGCAGTTGGAGCATCCGTTCAAAGTCCCGCAGGGCCTGGTCCTCGGGGCTGGTGGGCGCGTAGGGGTCGCCGAAGTCGAACAGGTCGATGGACGTGCTGTCGCCTGGCAGGGCGTTGGGGTCGAACTCCGGGTCCAGGTGGAGCATGTCCGCGAAGTTGCCGAGGTTGGGATAGCCCATCAGTGGACCTCCTCCCGTTCCCCTTCGGGCAGGTACGCACGGAGGGTGGCCTCGACGAGTGCCTTCAATTCCTCCGGGGTCCACGCCAGGGTGGACGCACGGAAGAAGCGGCGCGTGACGGGGTCCTCCACCTTCTCCCAGTCATACAGTTGCTCCAGCCGGAGCTGGACCAACTGCTCGCGCGTCATCGTCATCGCCAACCGGCGCAGCTGCTCCCTGAGGAGCTGCTCGAAGCGGGGTTGGAGGGGGACCACCAGGAGCTCCATGCAGGAAATCTGGGAGGTGCTCCAGGGCCTTCAAGAGACGGCCCAAAGGAGGCTTCCCTGCCCGGCCCCGCGGGACGACAAGGCCCGCACCGGCCTGCGAGCGTGCCGAGCGTCCGCTGCCGTGCGTGGGCCGAGGGCCTACCCTCTGGTGTGCGCCTCGGGGTGGGAGCAAGCACCCCCAGGCGCTGCCTGCGAAGGCATTGGAAACCGGGGGTTCGCATGGAGCGCCTTCTCACCCGCGATGCGCGGATGGCACCGGCACGGGGTGTCTGGCATGGCAGTCGCGCTGTTCCCCGGTGGCTCCACGGCACGCTGCCAGGAGCCTGGGTCGCGCTCCTCTTCGCGTGTCTGTCCTTCACCCCTTCCCTGCTGCCGCGCACCGGACCCTTCCAGGGCTTCGTCAGCGGCATGAGCGCGGCCATCGGCTACGGGCTGGGGGTGATGGGCGCGTGGCTGTGGCGAGAGTTCGCCCACCGTCCCGCGAGGACGCCGCGTCCCCGGGCATGGCAGGGCTTCTTCGTGGCGGGCGGCGTGGCGCTGGTCGCCGCGCTGCTGCTGGGCTGGCAATGGCAGCGGCACATCCGGGAGCTCATGGGGATGCCCCACCCGGGCAGCGTGGGCTACCTGTTCGCGCCGGCCATCGCGGCGTTCGTGTTCTTCCTGCTGCTCTTCGTGGGACGCGGCCTGCGCGCGGTGTATCGCGGGCTGGATGCGCGGCTCGCGCGGCACATCGGGCCTCGCGCGGCCCGCGCGATGAGCGTGCTGGCGGTGGTGGCCCTCACCTTCCTGGTGGCCAGCGGCCTCTTGAAGGACGGCCTCATCTCCATGGCGGACCGCACGCTGGCGCTGCAGGACACGACGACCGAGCAGGGGGTGTTCCAGCCCGACACCGCGCTGCGCTCCGGTGGCCCCGGCTCGCGGGTGGAGTGGGAGTCATTGGGACGGGAGGGACGCAACTTCGTGGGACGCGGCCCCACCGTGGACGAACTCTCCCGGTTCAGCGGAACGGACGCGAAGGAGCCCATCCGCGTGTACGCGGGCTATGCGTCCGCTCCGGATGCGGAGGGCCGGGCCGAGCTGGCGGTCCAGGAGCTGGAGCGGACCGGCGCCTTCCAGCGCGCGCACCTGCTGGTCGTGACCACCACGGGCAGCGGCTGGGTGGTGCCTGAAGCCGTGAATGCCTTCGAGTACGTGACGGGCGGCGACTCCGCCATCGTCGCCACGCAGTACTCACACCTGTGGTCGTGGCTCTCCGTGCTGGTGGACCAGAAGAAGGCCCGCGAGGAGGGCCGCGCGCTCTTCGATGCGGTGTACGAGCGCTGGTCGCGGCTTCCCGAAGGTCAGCGCCCGAAGCTACAGGTGTTTGGCGAGAGCCTGGGCTCCTACGGCGGGGAGACCGCGTTCAGCGGCGAGCGGGACCTGGCCAACCGCACCGACGGGGTGCTGTTCGTGGGACCGCCCCACTTCAACACGCTGTATCGCGAGTTCACCGACCAGCGTGACCCCGGCAGCCCCGAGGTGGAGCCCCTCTACCGGAACGGTCGCACCGTCCGCTTCAGTCGCCGGCCGGGCGAAGCCATCCCTCCCGCGAACGCACCCTGGGGGCCCTCCCGCGTGCTGTATCTGATTCATCCCTCCGACCCCATCATCTGGTGGAGTCCCGGGCTCATGGTGAAGCGGCCGGACTGGCTGCGCGAGCCCCGAGGCCCCGACGTGCTGGGCGCGATGGTGTGGATTCCCTTCGTCACGTTCTGGCAGGTGACGGCCGACCTGCCCCTGGGGATGAAGGTGCCTCCCGGCTACGGCCACGTCTACACCGGCGAGCACGTGGATGGCTGGGTCGCGCTGTTGCAACCCAAGGGCTGGAGCGCCGACAAGTCAGCGCGCCTGCGTGAGCTGTTGAAGCCGGAGCCGTGAAGTGACGGGACTGGAAACACCTCGGCCCCGAAGGCGCGTGGGATTCGCGCTTCCGGGGCCGGGGTTCACTCATTCAGACGGGCCGCGAAGGGCGGTTCAGTACCAATCCCAGTAGTCGATGAAGATGATGATCGTGGTGCCGTTGGGGCAGTGGTAGATGATGATCAGCGAGTGGTGGTAGCGGGAGAGCTGATCAGGCCGCCCACCCATGAGGTTCGTCTGCCGGAACTGCGCGTCCACCGTGGTGCGCGCGAAGGGCAGCGGCTGCGGCACCTCCACGGAGGAGGTCTGCATCGTCGCGGGCAGGCGGGCCACGGCCTTGCCGGACGCGTCGATGACGTCCACCTCACCGCGGTACTCGCCCACCTGGATGTCCTCGGCGGCCGCACGCGCGCGCAGCTTGTAGTAGCCGGCGGGGATGCCCGCCTGCGGCGCGTCCAGGTAGGTGAAGCCGAAGTCCGCGCCTTCGGGCAGCGCGGAGGCGGGGACCTGCTCGAAGCCGGCGATGCTGCTGCCAGCGAACGTCATGCCGTCCTTCGACACGACGACGGTCTCTTCGGGGTTGATGTCCACGCCGGCCTCTTTGGCCGCTGCATGCAACTGGGCGCGGGGGTCCGTGCACTCCAGCGTGGGAGCCTTCGGGGCGTCGAGGCGCGGCAGGTACGCCGCCAGCCGCTCACCGGCGATGGCCGTGGTGGAGGTCAGGACCAGCGCCGCGACAAGGGAGAACGCCTGGACGAACTTTCGAGTCATGGGGCACCTTCTGGGAAATGACGAGGAGGGAAAGGCATTCCCGTGGGGGACACGGGAACGCCACTCGTCGTTTCGTGACCAGTGCATCCCAGATGCCAATCACAGCTCAGGGACGACGCTGCTTCCAGGGCCCGCGGGCTGTGACAGGAATGGCCACACACAGCGCCGGATTCGTAGCGCATCCCGCTACACGCGGAAGGCCCTGAATCCAGCCCGTGCCGGACATCAGGGCGTGCGCACTTCCTTCTGGAGGGTGAAGCTCTCCAGGCCGAACCCCTGGAGGCTGACTTCACGGAGCGTGCGGGACTTGAGCGCGACGCCCTCGGGCTGGACGGTGACGAGGTCCACCGCGACCGAGAAGGTGCGGTCGGGGAAGCGGACGGGGCGGGGGTTCGGGAAGTCCAGGCCCGGCGTGCAGGTCTCCCCGTTGGGGCCCTCGATGACACTGTGGCCGCTGCTCCACTTGCCGGGGAAGGCCACCAGCCGGGAGGCCTGCGCGATACCGCCCGGACCCGCGAGCTTCTCCTGGACGGGCACCACGCCGAAGCGCTCGAAGGCCAGCTTCCCGCCGTTGTAGCCCCTCACGGTGTAGGTGGACGCGCCATGGACCGAGGGGTCCACGTAGAGGGCGCCCAGGTCCTCTTCCTTCGAGCGCGCGACGACCACCCGCTCGAGCAATTCCGGGGCCCCGTCCGGCTGGGTCCCGGTGAAGGTCAGCACCATGCGGCTGTCCCAGTCCGGCTCCAGCGGGCTCAGCCAGGCATCCCACCCGGAGGCGTCCTTCAGGTCCAGCGTCACGCCGCTCTGCTTGCCATCCGTGCTCTTGACCACGAGCCCTTCCTCCGACGCGTACAGCTCCGAGGCGTCGAGCGGGCAGTGCTCGATGCCGGAGAACCACGCGCAGCCCTCGCCCTTCGCGTCGCTGGCGATGCCCGGCGTCGCGGCGAGCAGGAGTCCAACTCCCAGTCCGAGTCCGAGTGCGTTACGAACGATTGAACCGCGGTTCTTCCATCGCATGGCCATGCGCGCTGCTCCGAGGAGAGGGGGATGCTGCGCGGGAAAGCGATTGCATCCACCATGCCGCGCGACGCCTGGGATTGCGGCTGGGTGAAGACAAACCCGCTGTGTCCGCTGGGACCGTCATGCTTTGCTGTCAGTGTTTTCCTTTCATGGGAGGCAGTGATGGGAGCATTGGACGGGAAGATCGCGGTCGTCACGGGCGGCGGCACGGGCATCGGGCTGGCGATCGCGGAGCGCTTCGCGCGCGAGGGCGCGGAGGTGGTCATCGCCGGACGCCGCCAGCAACGCCTGGAGGATGCGGCGGCGCAGTTGGGGCATGGCGTCCGGGGCGTGGTGACGGACGTGGGGGACGACGCGCAGGTGAAGCGGCTCATCGACTCCGTGCCGCGCGTGGACCTGTTGGTGACGTGTGCCGGGGGCGCCGTGTTCGGGCCGGTGGAGGCCGTGCCTTCGAAGGCGTGGAGGGACCTGTTCAACGACCGGTTCTTCGGCCAGCTCTCCGCCTGTCACTACGCGGTGCCGAAGATGGCCGCGGGCAGCGCCATCATCCTCTGCTCCGGCATCGCCGGGCACGCCGCCCTGGTGAACTACTCCGGTGGCGCGGGCCTGTGCGGCGCGGTCAACGCCATGGGCCGCTCGCTTTCGGTCGAGCTCGCGCCCAAGGGCATCCGCGTCAACGTCCTGTCTCCGGGGCTGACCCGCGACACGGACATCGACTGGGGCGTTCCGCCCGAGCAGCTGGGCGCGTTCATGGACGCGCTCGTGAGCAACATCCCCCTCAAGCGTCCGGGCACCGTCCGGGACATGGCGGACGCGGCCTACTTCCTCGCGACGTGCTCCTACGCCACCGGGCAGGTCATCGACATCGACGGCGGTTGGACCGCGGTCTGAGCGCAGCCCCGGCTCTTGCGCCGTGATGAATCCGTGGCGCCATGACGCGCGTGTCCGGATCCAGGAGGGCGCGGCGGAGCGAACTCCCTCGTGTCCCCTGAGCGTGTGCTCCGTGGCATGGGGGTTGCCTTGGAGGCGCGCCACCACGAGGGGGAGAAGTGAAGATGCCGCGATTCGGTTGTCTGATGCTGTTGTGGTGGCTCCTCCCTGGCGCGTCCGCGAGCGCCGGGGAGCCCATGCCGTCTTCGTCCAGCGCCTGGTTCGAGAATCCCGCCCGCACGCGCGGGCTGCTCGGTTCGACCGCGCTTCCGCTGCATGAGGGAGAGGGCTTCATCGGGCAGCAGGCGCTCTTCGCCACCGTCGCGGAGGTGGGCCTGAGCGAGCGCGTATCCGTGAGCGTGGCCTCGGCCGTCCCCGTCGTCGCACTGGCCCGGACCTTCAGCGACGTGCCCTTCAGCCTCATGGGGGGCATCAAGGTGACGCGTCCGCTGACCGAGCGGCTGCATCTGGCGTTCGGCGTCCAGGGAGGCAGCTTCGACAGCGACCTCTACGAATTGCAGACGCTCAACGCCGTCGCGGTCTACGGCATCCTAACGTACGGAACGGGTGACGCCCATGTATCGCTCACGGTCCAGCCCTTCGTCGCCTGGGGAAGCTTCCACTCCGGGAGCGTGATGGTGCTGCCCATGCTGGGAGGCTTCGTCCGGCTGGGGGAGCACTGGGGCCTCGCGGGAGAGGTCGCGCTCTCCCCGGTCGATGGCGTCAGCGGCGCGTTCGGCTTCGCGACGGCGGGCGCGCGGTTCATGGGACGGAACTGGTCGCTGGACCTGGGAGTCCTCTCCGAGCAGCAATGGAAGGACGCGGACCGGCCCTCCGTGCTGCCCGGAGGCTCATTCCTGTTTCACTGGCGCTGAGCCGAAGGCCCAGACGAAGCAGACGTGCCTCCTGCTCCGCCCGGAGTTGCTTCAAAGTCATCGCCAGGAGGACTACCGGGCCCTCGCGGACACTTCCTGTGCGGGTGAGACGGGTTCAATGAAGACCTGTGTCACAATCTGAGTGGTGTTGCCCGCCGCGTCGGTGGCCGTCACCATCAGCGGGACAAAACCCCGGTTGACCAGATCCACCGTGTGGATGACCTGACCCGAGCCACTCTCCACCGTGCTCGTCTGGAGCCACTGGGTCGTCACCCGCGTGGGCGTGACGTCCTCGACGGATGACGTCACGGTCACCACCGGGCTCGCAAGCGAAGCATCCGGCAGCGGCGAAAGGATGACGAGCACGGGCGGCGTGAGATCCACCGTCACCGTCATCTGCTTGCGGCTTGTGGCCCCTCGCGTGTCCGTGGCAGTCAGCTCGACAACGTGGGTGCCTTCCGCCAGCGGCAGCCAGGTGATGACGAAGCCTCCGCTCAAGTCCGGCGTCACCGGGACGGGCACCCCTCCATCTACCCGGAAGGAGGCGGAGATGACGGGCACGGCGTTGGGCTGGGGCGTCGTCCAGCCACACGCCTTCAGCGTCGTCTCCTGCGTGTAGCGCGGCAGGTTGCACATCGTCACGCTCGGTGGGTCCGTGAACTGGCTGTCCGTCACCTGGATGGTGGTGGTGCAGCTGGCCTGATTCCCTCCGACGTCCGTGGCCGTGTAGGTCACCGTCGTGGTGCCCACCGGGTACGTCCCCGCGGCCGGGCCCGCCACCAGGGGCGACGCACAGGCGTCGCTCGCGGTGGCCACGCCCGGCGTCACCGTGGCGCCGTCCGGGCCCGTGCGCTCGATGCGGATGGGTGCCGGACATGTGATGTTGGGCGGCTGCGTGTCACGCACCGTCACCGGCACGGTGCAACTTACCCCATTGCCGGCGCTGTCGGTGGCGGTGCAGGTGGCGTTGGTGGTCCCCAGAGGGAAGATGCCGCCAGACGCCGGGGTGCAGGTGGTCGTCACCGTACCGCAGGTGTCCGTAGCTATCGTCGCGAGGCTGACCATCGCACCGCCCGCGATGCACTCCTGCTCCGGCACGGGTGCGCACGTAAGCTGCGGTGGCGTTTCATCCCGGACCGTCACCGTGCCTTCACACGAGGACGTTAGGCCCGTGCTGTCCGTGCACGTCAGTGTCGCCTTGTGCGAGCCCAGCGGGTACTGCGGGGCCGGAGATTGCACGCACTCCACGGTGTCGCCCGTGTCCGGGTCGAAGGAGCCGTCATTCACCGACGCCCACCCGCCGCACGTCCCATTAGCAGCCACCGTCAGGTTGCGGCAGCGGGCCACCGGCGGCCGGTTGACGCAGAAGGAACCGGGACAGCTCGGACCATCCGCCACATCGTCCCAGACGAGCTGTTCGACGGCGCTGGCCGGCTCGCTCATCCCTTCCGTGTAGGCAAAAACCTGGATGCTGTTGTCACACGCCTGCAACGGCACAATGAAGGCGAAGGTCGGGTCGAAGCCACAGTTGGTGCAGAGCGTAACTTCCGGGCCGCCGTTGAGGCGGTACCAGATCCTATCCACTACCGCAGGCCGGCTCTGCACCTGTCCGGAGACCTGCTTGGAATCCGAAGTGGCACAGCCCTCCAGCGAAGTCAGGCTCACCGCTAAAGGGGGCACCAGCTTGATGCGCTGTCCGCAGCCCAGCGTCACGCCAATGGGTGCAAAGCTGGCGGTGTTCACCGTGCCCGAATCACTCACCATGGAAGCACTGGGCTTGAGGGTGAAGGTGCCCTGGGGGAGCGACAGGGAGATCTGCCCGCTGGTCTCCGCATACGATGCGGGGTTCGGGATGTTCCAGACTGCGGGCGTGCCATGGAAGGAGCCGCCCACCACGTACGACGCCGACTGACTGCGCCAGTCCTTGCCGTTGAAACTCCCTGACACATCGGCCCTGGGATTGAAGAATCGCCCCAGGGTGGCGGAGTACGCCACCTGCACTTCGTTGAAGCAGTATTCGTGGTCGAGGCGGAAGCGCTGCTCGGGACTCAGGACGGTGCTGTAGGAACTGGTCGCCGACGGTCGGAGCGCGAGCAAGCCATAGCGGAAGCGCGCCGGGTCGTACATGCCCGGTCGGGTGGTGAAGGCGTTGTTGATCAGCGGTTCGGACCAGTAGTTCAAGACGAGCCCGTTCTGGGACCAGGTGGTCGGTAGATCGTAGGGGCTCGGCAACACCTGCTCATAGGGGGTGGTTGAAGTCAGTTCGCCAAGGCTCGGATCGAAGGTGCCGGGAAAGGCGGTGTCGCTGAAGCCACCGGAGGCGACCGCCGAGAGGTAGGTCCCCTTTGCTGAGATGTTGACGTTGTTGGGCACTCCATCGCCGTTGGTGTCCTGATCCGCCTCGAAAAAGAGCGCCTGCAGGGAACTCCAGGCCCCCGGGTGCTGGCGCATGTAGGGATCCACCAGTTGGACGGAGCCATAGAAATACGCGGGGTGCATGTCATAGGCGTGACGCGTCACCCCACCCACCTGCCGCGTCAGTAAGGACGTCTGTCCCTCCGTGACGGACAGGGTGCCCGGGAGGTTGGGAGCGTTGTACACCGTGAAGTCCCGGCCCGTGCCCAGGTACGTCGCGGCGTCCACCGTATAGGGCCCCACGGGCAGGTTGGGCACCGTCCACCAGGTGGCCGGACTGCTCACAGGAGACCAGGGCCCGGGCAGGGACAGGCTTCGACTGTCAGGTCCGGAGAAGGAAATAAGCTTGGCGTAGAGAACACGTGCATCGTGGATCTCGAATGCCCCGGTCACATGGCCGACCGCAGGAGGAACCGGGGTCGCCACGGGGATGCACGTTCGGACGACTTCATCGCAGCCGGCCGCGACCTGCACGGGGACCTCGGTCAACACCGGCCCCGTAGGCGTGTTGACGCGGTAGGTGAGTGTGGCGCTCTGGGCAACGGGGGTGATGTAGCTTCTGTACAGGCTCGTGGAAGGAACATGGAGGGAGAGCCCAGAGACCGAGACCCCGGCGACCACCGCAGGGGTCTGGCAGGTCGCATCCGTTCCGAGCTGGTACTCGACCACGCCGATGCAGCTCTGGAGGGTAACCTCCGTGGGCGTGGGCTGTGCCGTCACGGGCCGGACTGTCACCCCGGGCAGGCCGGGAAAACTGTAGCCTCCACGGGTGGCATTGACGGTGTAGACAACGCCCAGATCGCCCCGGGCCCCTGCCTCGACCAGCATCTCGAAGCGATACTCCGAGGGACTCACGGACACGAGGGAGGTGGTGCTCGCGGCGAAGCCCGTGGGCGAGCTGCTCGTCGCCGAAACAATGCCGGAGCCATTGCGCCAAGCGTCTGTCGCCAGCATCGCCAGTACGTCCGGGTTCGTATTGGTGAGGCGCACCGTGCCCTTCAGTATGTTCGGCTCCAGCTCCACCGCGCCGCCGTCGAGGGCGGCTTCCGCCTGGGCGAGGAAGTCGCGATCCCCCGGTTCCGAACCCCTGTCGGCATCACAGGCGAGGGGCCCCACAAGGCATAGGAGTGCCGCAGAAAATCTTCCGAGTTTCAAAATCACCGATCACCTGGATTTCACCCAATAAAGCTCACTAAAATTTCACGGTGTATACGTGGATTTCTCGATAAATGTCAAACACACAAAGGGCGGAGAGGAATTGGGTCCAGCAACACCCTGGGTCGTGCTCGGTATTGGAAGCGTGCCGACCGCTAAAAGCGACCATGTATTTCATGAATTGGCAGCAAATCAAATAGACACTGGAGCGGATTTAATCCGGCTTAACTCCACCGCGCCCCGGTGTTCCCAGACAATGTCCCTGCTTCGAATCGAAGCGCAGCACCCGAGGGGGATGTCACATGGGAAGCACCATCCAACCGAACTCCGGCGCCAACGCGTCGCGCACCACCTTCAAGCCCGTGGCGGCCACCGTGCCGCCGCCGGCCGCCAACGCGACAACATCCGCCGCGCCCAGGCTGGCCGCCGCCACGGACTCCTTCGAGTCCCAGCCGAGCCGCAAGCAGGCCGTGAACCTGACCGGTGGGCCGCCCGTCGTCACCGTCATGCCCGCGGTGGACCTGGCCCCCAAGCCCGCCACGTACACCGTGCAGGAAGGCGACACCGGCTACGCCATCGCGCACAAGCTGGGCGTGAGCCTGGAGGCCCTGCGCAATGCCAACCCGCAGGCGGGAGGGCTGGGGGGCGGTACGGGAGGGTTCCTGAGCATCGGGGACACGCTCACCATCCCGTCGGGCACCACCCCTTCGCAGGCCGCGCCGGTCGCGGCCACGCCCGCCACGGTCGTCGCCACGCCGGTGACGCCGCAGCCCGCGACGGAAGCGACGGCGGCACCGGCCGTCGTCGCCCCCGACGATGCCGCGCCCCCGGCGCAATACACCGTCGTCGCCGGGGACAATGCCTCGATCATCGCCGCGAAGCTGGGGGTGAGCGTCCAGGCGTTGCTCTCCGAGAACGGGAGCGCGGAGGGGCTTGTCGCGGGCTCGGGGAAGTTCCTCCAGGTGGGACAGCGGCTCGACATCCCCGAGCCGCCTCCGCCTCCGCTCGCCCAGGCCCCCACCGGTTCACCGGACCTCAACGCCGCACCGGCCATGACGACCGCCGGCGAAGCGAACCAGGAGAGCTTCGGCCCGGACTCGGCGGACCCGACGCGCTACGACGGAAGGTGCTTGAGCTTCGTGGCGGATACCGCCGTCCAGGCAGGGCTGGGAGACCCCATCCTGTCCCAGCCGAACGCCGCGACGGCCCTCTACGAGGCTCAGCGGCAGGGCCGCCTGTACACGGACATGTCGAACATGCCGGAGGGCGCGATCGTCTTCTGGCAGGCCACGGGGAAGAACGGCGACCAGGGCCACGTCGCCATCTACCTGGGCAAGGATGAGAATGGCGCGGACCTCATGCTGACCAGCACCGGCTTCGGAGAGAGCACCGGCAGCGGGGTGCAGGTGATGACGCTCGACCAGCTCACGGGGCTGGAGTCGGTGGAGCCCGCAGGCTGGATGATGCCTCGCTAGGAATCCGTGGCGGCATGACGTGGCTGTCAGGAACCCGTTGAACGCGGTGGGGCGAAATCCCCACCGCATCCTGAGACAGCCTTCCCTGGCATGGGGGTTGCGTATGGGGCGCGCCACCACGAGGGGGAAACAATGACACCACGTTGCATCTGTCTGTTCATGTTGTGGCTGGCCCTCCCCGGCGCTTCCGCCAGCGCCCAGGAGCCGGGCGAGGCGCCACTTCCATCCTCATCCAGCGGCTGGTTCGAGAATCCCTCCCGCACGCGCGGCCTCACCGGATCCACGGCGCTTCCGCTTCACGCGGGAGAGGGTTTCATCGGACAGCAGGCGCTCTTCGCCACCGTCGCGGAGGTGGGCCTGAGCGAGCGCGTGTCCGTGCACCTTGCCTCGGCCATCCCCTTCCAGGTGATGTTCCGTGACACCTCCTTCAGCCTCCTCGGTGGCATCAAGCTGACCACGCCCCTGACCGAGAAGCTGCATCTGGCCTTCGGTGTCCAGGGAGGCTCCTACGACAGCGACTTCCCGGGCTCGTGGGGGCTCTACAACGCCGTCGCCGCCTACGGCACCCTCACCTACGGGACGGGCGACGCGAACCTCTCCCTCACGGTCCAGCCCATCTACGCCTGGGCCACTGACGAAGATGGGGGCCTGATGGTGCTGCCCATGCTGGGGGGCTTCCTGCGCATGGGCGAGCACTGGGGCCTCGCGGGCGAAGCCGCCATCTCACCGGCGCGAGGAATCGCCGATGCCTTCGCCTTCGCGACGGCGGGCGCACGGCTCATGGGTCCACGGTGGTCCGTGGACCTGGGGGTCCTCGCCGGAATGCAATTGCAGGGACAGGACGTGCCCGCCTTCGTTCCCAGCGCTTCCTTCCTGTATCACTGGCGCTGAAGCCAGCCCCTCACGGCTTTGGCGCGGGCGTCGTCTTCGGCGCGGGCGTCGCCGGGGTGGTGGTCTGGGCCGCCTTCGCCTTGGTGTACGCGGCCACGCGGTTGGTGACTTCGCCCATCAGGTCGTTGGGGATGGGGACGGAGAGGTTGTACTGGGCGATGCGCCACCCGGCGGGCTCCTTCACCAACACACCGCTGCCACGCGCCGGGCCCAGGTTGGGCGTGTCCAGCGCTTCGTCGAACCACGCCGTCTGGCCGTCCTTCGACAGGAAGACGTTGCGCGACACCGACTTGAAGCTCCAGGCCTTGCCCTTGGAGAAGAACGGCTTGGACCACACGCGGAACTGGTCCACCGTCCAGCGCTCCGTCCCGTCCGTGCCCATGAAGACCGCGTCCGGCGTGAAGAGCGCGAAGTAGCGCGCTTCGTTCGCCGCAGCCGCCGCGCGGTGCCAGTCGTCCAGCACCGTGGCCACCGCCACCTTCGGGTCGGCGGGGGCAGGAGGCACGGGCGCGGCGGGGTTGGCGGCGAGCGTCAGCAACAACAAGGAGACGGAAGGCACCGGGTTCACCTCGACGGGATGGGTGTTCGCGGTATGAAGCGGCACGACGTGCCCTGGGTCAAGGCACGCGGACAAGGTGGTGGTGGCGTGGTGCTCGAAAGTTTTCAGGTCGGCACGGGCGACGTGCCCACGGTGCTGCTGCATGGCTTCCTTGGCAGCGGTCGCAACCTGCGCTCGCTCGCGGTCGCGTGGACGCAGGCCGACCCACGCCGCCGCATCCTGCTGCCCGACCTCACCGGCCACGGCCAGTCCCCCGCCCTGCCCGCGGACGCGGACCTGTCCACGCTCGCCCGCGACGTCGTGGACACGCTGGACGCCCAGGGCTTCACCGGCGCCATCGACTGGGTGGGCCACTCGCTGGGCGGCCGCGTGTCACTCTCCGCGAGCCTCCACGCCTCCGACCGCGTGGGCAGCGTCAGCCTGCTGGACATCGCCCCCGGCCCAGTGCCCCTGGACCTGTCGGAGAGCGGCTTCGTCCTGGACATCCTCATGCAGGCCCCGCCCCGCGCCGACAACCGCCGGGCCCTGCGCGCGGACCTCACAGGACGCGGCCTGTCCGAAGGCCTGTCCGACTGGCTGCTCATGAACCTGGTGCCCGACGGCGACGGCGTGCGCTGGAGATTCGACCGCGACGCCCTCTTCCGCCTGCACAAGCGCGTCAACGTCGAGGACCTCTGGCCCGCCGTGGAGCGCCCCGTCCACCCGCCCCTGCGCTGCATCCGGGGCGGGCGCAGCCGGTACGTGCCGGACGCCGCCGTCGCGCGCCTGGAGGCCGCCGACTGCCCCGTGACCTTCCTCCCGGACGCGGGCCACTTCGTCCACGTGGACAGTGCCCAGGCCGTGCTGGCCTGGCTGATGGCCTGATGGATTCCCAGACCGTCCTGCTCGTGTTCATCGCCGTCGGGCTGGACGGTGTCGCCGGACTCGCGGGCGGCGTGCTGTCCGAGCGCTGGTTGCAGCGCCGGCTGCCCGCACTGGTGGCCTTCGCCGCCGGCACCCTGCTGTGCGCCGTCTTCCTGGAGGTGCTGCCGGAGGCCGTGGCCACGCTCGGGGATTCCGCCTTCACGTGGGCCTTTGGCAGCTTCGTCGCCCTGGCCCTCCTGGAGTGGGCGCTGGGCCATCACCACCACCACGCGGAGGCCGCCGCGGGACACGTGCATGGCCATGCGCATGGGCACACCCATGCGCACGGCGCGCCCACGCTGCCGGCGGCGCTGCTCGCGTCGGATGCGCTGCACAACATCGGAGATGGCGCGGCCGTGGCGGCTGCCTTCCTCGTGTCCCCCAACGCGGGCTTCGCCACCGCGTTCGCCGTCATCATCCACGAGCTGCCTCAGGAGGTGGGTGACTACGCGCTCTTGCGCGCCGCGGGCTGGTCCCGGGCGAAATCGCTCGTCGCGCTGGGCGCGGTGCAGCTCACCGCCGCGGTGGGCGCCGGGGCCGTGCTGGTGGGCACCCGGTACCTGCCCTCGCTCCAGGGCACCGTGCTGGCCATCGCCGGAGGCTCGTTCCTCTACATCGGCGCGGTGGACCTCCTGCCGGAGCTGCGCCGGGGCCCGGACTCGCGCCAGCGCGTGGTGGGCTTCCTGTGTGGGCTGCTCCTCATTGGCGGCCTCCACTTCCTGGAGCGATTCCTCGGCGGCCACCACTGAGCGAGGATGCGGCCCATGCAAGCAAAGTCCGTGATTGTCACCGGTGCCTCCTCCGGCATCGGAGAGGCGCTGGCGGTGGCCCTGGCGGCCCGGGGTGCGAACGTGACGCTGGCCGCGCGCGACGGCGCGGCGCTGGAGCGGGTGAAGGCCCGCTGCGAGGCCGCCGGAGGCAAGGCCCTGGCGGTGCCCACCGACGTGGGGGACCCGGAGGCGTGCCGCGTGCTCGTGGAGCGTGCGGTCGCCGAGTTCGGCGGCGTGGACGTGCTCGTCAACAACGCGGGCATCACCATGCACGCGCGGTTCGAGGACGTGAAGGACCTGGGCCTCTTCGAGCGGCTGATGCGCATCAACTACCTGGGCGCGGTGTACTGCACCTTCCATGCGCTGCCGCACCTCAAGGCGCGCAAGGGATTGCTCGTCGCCATCTCCTCGCTCACGGGCAAGACGGGCGTGCCCACGCGCACCGGCTATGCCGCGAGCAAGCACGCCATGCAGGGCTTCTTCGATTCGCTGCGCATCGAGCTGATGGGCACCGGCACCGACGTGCTCGTGGTGTCGCCGGGCTTCGTGGCCACGGGCATCCGCGCGAACGCACTGGGCGCCGAAGGCCGGCCCCTGGGGCAGAGCCCTCGCGACGAGGAGGGCGCCACCATGGACGTGGACACCTGCGTGGGCCTCATCCTGCGCGCCATGGAGCGCCGCCAGCGCGAGGTCGTGATGACGCTCACCGGCCGCGTGGGGATGGTGCTCAAGCTCGTGGCCCCGGGGCTGCTGGACACGCTGGCCGCGCGCGCCATCCGGGGCAAGAAGGCCTGAGCGGGCCTGGGGCTACTTCTCCATCCTCGACACCATGCCCCACAGGCCATCGAAGGTGGCGTTGCCCACCTGGTGCAGGCCGAAGCCCCAGAGGAAGGCGGACATCCACGCGCCGGAGCCGCCCCACGTGGGGGAGAAGACGTCCAGCAACTGGAGCCCCAGCAGCACCGCGATGATGGACATCATCCCCAGCACCGCGAGCTCCACCTTCCACAGGTCGCCCGAGCGCGGCAGGGGGATCCAGTCCAGGTTCACCAGCGCCTCGGTGCCCGTCTTCGTGGTTCCCGGCGGAGGCAGGGGCGTGATGTTGCCGCCCGCGGGCGCGCCGGGCAGCGGCGGTGGGGCCTCCGCGGGCTTCTGGGAGAAGGGGTCCAGCGTCACGTCCGGGAACGCCTCCAGCGCCGTCTGCCGGGTGCCGATGGACGCGGCCTTCTGTCGCAGCGTCGCGTGGCGCTCGAAGGCCTCGCGGGCCGCGCGGTAGTCGGGCGTGGCCAGGTTCGTCTCCCCCTGGTTCAGGTGCGCTCGCGCCGACTTCAGTCGAGCATCCACGTCCGCCTCCCAGTCGAACTGGGCGCTCAGGTCCCCGCCTCCTTGCAGCCGGGCCGCGGCCAGGGCCTCCTCCAGGTTGTCCACCAGCGCGCGCAGGTACAGCGATTGCGCGGACTGGTAGTACAGGAAGGCTTCGTCCACGCTGGCCGACTTGCGGGCGCGCGCCCTTGCGAGCTGCTCCGCCACGCGCGTGCGCAGCTCCGTCCACTCCTCCGGCGTGAAGCCGCCCGGCAGTTCCCTGCCGGAGAGGGAGCCCTCCAGGTCCGACAGGAGGATTTCGAGGAACGCCTCGCGCGCGGTGTCCACCAGCCGGCGCGACGTCTCCAGGTCGGTGCCCGGAAGCTGCTGCCGCGCCTTCAACACATACATGGGCAGCTCACCCTGGAGCCGGCGGCTCACCGCGTCGTCTCCGCGCTGGGAGACCAGTGTCTGGGATTGCTGCTCCAGTTCCTCCAGCCGTGACTCCAGCACCGCGCGGGCCACGCCTTCCAGGTCGAGCGTGCGCAGGTATTGCGCCTGCTCCGTGAAGTCCGCGGACGTGGCCTGGTCGTTCTGGAGCAGCGTCTCCACCGACTTGAGCTTCTTCTCCGCGTCCAGCAGGGCCATGCCCTTGAGCCCCTCCAACTGGCGCAGGAGGACGGACCAGAGCGAGAACAACTGGAGGCGCGCCTCGAAGAGCGCCAGCACCGAGTCCTGCACCACGAGCCCGCTCAGCGGCCGCTGGATGTTCTCCAGCAGCGCGTCCACCTGCCGCCGCAGCGCCGAGGCCACCGCCGCCTCGCGCTCCAGCGGACGGGCGGGCACCAGCTCCTGCAGCTTCTGGCGCGCCGCCTCCGCCCGGCTGCGCAGCGTCACGCGCGGGCGCACGCGCTGCACGTAGAAGCGCACCGCCGCGGACGTCACCACGCCCAGGAAGATGAGGAACGCGCCCCACAGGGCGGGCGTCTTCACCCAGACGGTGAAGGTCTGCTCCACCGGCGCGCCCTGGGGCACGAGCAGCCGCACCGTGCCGGTGTACTCGCCGGACTCCGGCAGGCCCTCCACGTCCAGGCTCAGGAGGCCCGTGCCGTTCGCGGGCACCTGGAACACGCCCCCCGGGCCCATGCCTCCGTCCGCGCTGGCGTCGTCGCCCGACGCGGCCTGTCCGCGAAAGGACCAGTGCGCGTCCTGCGCCTGCACCGGCGCGGCGCCGTTGCCCGCCCCGCCCTCCTTGCGGTCCAGTTGCACCACCGCCGCGGGCCCCACCTCGCCGCCCACGCCCGCCGTCTCCTTGAAGGTCAGCCGCACCGTGGCCTTCCCAGAGAACGGCCCCAGCGTCCAGCCGCGCGCGGGCGCCACCGGGTAGAACTGCACCGTCGGGGCCACCGCTACGCGCTGGATGAGGAGCGGGGCCACCTCCCGCACGCCGTCGCCCAGCAGCACCACGCGGCCCCGGTACTCACCGGGCGCGGGCAGGTCCGCCGACAGCGCCACCGTCACCGGCTGCCGCACGGAGATGGGCGCCTCCGTCGCGCCGTCCGTCGCCGTCCCCACTCGCACCGTGACGGGCACCTGCGTGCCATCCGTGGACAACAGCGGATCCACCAGCACCGTCACCCGCGTGCCCGCCGGTTCCCCGCCCGGAGGCGCTTCGCCCCCGGCTTCCGGAAGCCCGGTCAGCAGGTCCACCCGCAGCACCGTCTCCACGTGGGCGGTGGACGTGCGCAGCCGCACCTCGTTGTTGGCGTTCAGCCCCGCGACGCTGAAGCGCGGCGCCGTGAACGCGAGCGTTGGAAGCAGGCAGAGCACCGCCCACGTCAGGCCCACGCTGGCGCGCGGGAAGACGGTCACGGTCGTGCGACTTCGAGCGGGAAGGCCCATGCGACCGACGATAGCAGTCCCCTCCCCCGGCCCCGCACGTCCGTGCACGCGCGCCGTTCAGTCCCAACCCAGGCGGCGCAACACGCCCGGCGGCAGGCTGGCACGGATGGTCTCCAGGGGGATGCCCTCGTCGTCCTCGGCGGATTCGTGGCCGGGGCGCGGGTCGCCGCTGTGGTGCAGCGCGACCAGCTCCAGGTCCTGCGTGAAGCACGGCGAACCGGACGAACCCGGATGCGTGTTGGTGCAGTACGTGATGCGCGTGTGTGAACGGTTGAGCGCCTGGAACGTGTCCAGCGCCACCTGCATCGGCCGGCCCTTGGGGTGCTGCACGACGAGCGCCAGCGCGCCGGTGGTGAAGGGCGCGGGCGACGGGGGCAACGGGATGAAGCCGCGCGGACGGTCCCCCAGCCGGTCCTCGCCGGGGGCGTCCTGGATCTGCAGGAAGGCGTAGTCCAGTTCGTCGTGCGTGGCTTCGCGCGGGCGCGGATGCATCAGGTCCGCCGGGCTGTGCGGACTCTGCGCCAGGCACGCCGTCACCGCGTACACGCGGCCGGGGTGCACCGCGATGCGGTCGGGCAGCACCTTCAGGTCGAAGCGCACGCGCAGCGCCTCCACCAGCCGGTGCTCGATGACGTGCGAGTTGGTGAGCACCACGTCCGGCGCCACCAGGAAGCCCGTGCCCAGCGCGCGCCCCCCGTCCAGCTCCACCCGGCACACCCGCCGCGACAGGAGGGTCAGCCGGTCCCTCCAGGCCTCCGGCGTCATCGGCTGCTTCGCCGCCTGGACGATGCGCGCCAACGCGCTGCCGGAGATGCTGCGCTGCACGGAGGAGAAATACGACTGGAGGAAGCGCCGGATGCGCGGATGGCCCGGCGCCGCCGCCTGCGCGCCGCGCACGAGCACGTCCGTCCACCCTTCCGTCTCCGCGGTGTGCACGAGCGCCCGGGCCCGGGCCGCGCCCTCCCGCTCCATGGAAGGCACGAAGTCCCGACCGCACTTCACCGTGACCATCCGGTGGAGCTCCTCCACCGAGGAGAATGCGCCCAACAGGGCGTGGGTGAGTTCCTCCCGCTCGGAGCCTTCAAGCTCCATCCGTGTCCTCTCGCGGCCGCCTGGCTCACTCCTGCCGTGTGCCTTGCAGTGTACGCATGCGGGCCACGATTGCACTGAGACCGGAGCGCTCGCCGGGCGGGCCCCCACGCCGCCTCCACCTTCCGCCCACCACCGGGCGGACAGGGGCCGCTCGCGCTCCGTGAGTGGGGAATGACCCTGAACCTGGGGACCCGGGTCCCCCTCCCACGGACTCCAGGGAGGGGTGCCTGCGCCCCGCTCCGGTTCAGCGCACCGCCCAGGTGGTGGGCGGCAGCAACGAGGTGATGCCTGGCTGACCGGGCACGTCCAGCCGCGAGGCGCCCGCCTGGAGCGTCCCGGCGAGCGTGGGCAGCACGCGGAAGGACACCTGCACCGGCGCCGCGCCCTCGGTCCTCGGGGCGATGCGCAGCGACAGCAGCCCGTCCTGCACCTCCCACGACGCGACCCGGGACGACGCCACCAGCGCATCCAGGCTCGCGGCGTCCACCTGCACACCCGCGGGCAGCTCCTGCTGGAACAGCAGCGGCAGGGACGCGGGCGCGCCCACCACCACCCGCACGTCCGCGAGCTGGCCCACGCGCGCCTCCTTCGGCGCGTCCACCGTCAGCTCCAGGCCGCCCTTCGCCTCGTTCTTCCAGGGCACCGCCGCGGCCAGCGCCAGCGAGAAGCCCAGCCCCGGCACCGCGGGCTCCGCGCGCACCGTCCACGCGTGCGTCCCCGCCGAGCCCGGCGCCGCGGCCTCCAATGACAGCACCTCGCGCAGCGCCTTCGCGTCGTAGGTGCCCTCCGTGACCGTCTTCCCGTCGCGCTCCAGCGTCACGCGCACCTGGGACGGCAGCGGGTCCTTGAAGAGCGCCAGCGCCGCGCGCAGGCCCACGCGGTTCGCCTGCCCATCCCCCCAGCCCTGGCCGGGCGAGTAGCGCGCCAGCAGGAAGGCGCCCAGGTCCGCCAGCGGCGCCTTCGCATCGCCCTGCAGGGCGAGCACCGCCATCGCCGTGGCCTCCGCGACGGAGGGCTCCTGGCCGTCCGCGCGCACCGTGCCCGGCTCCACCGACAGCGACGCGGTGCCGTCCGCGCCCGGCTTCACCGCTTCGCGCACGCGGGTGCGCAGCGCGTCCGCCACGCTGCCCGTCACCGCGCCCTCCGCCAGCAACACCGCCGCCGTGTAGCCGTCCTTCACCTGCGGCAGGTAGCGCTCGAAGACGCCCGCGGAGCGCGCGGTGAAGGCCGCGGCGCGCTGCTTGCCCGCGTCGGTGCCCACCGAAGCGCGCACCGTGCGCGCGCAGTCCGCCGTCGCCACCAGCAGGCGCTGGAGCTGCCAGCCCTCACCGCCCTGGCAGGTGCCGTCCGGCCGCTGCGCCTTCGCCACCTGGTCCACGAGCCGCTCGCCCAGCCGCGCGAGCACCGGGTTGTCCGGGTGGGCCAGCGCCCCTTCCGCGAGCCGCGTCGCCACGTCCACCGACGGCGCTCTCGCGGCCCGGAGCACCCGCTGCCCCGCCACCTGCGCCAGGGTCTTCAGCGCGGCCGCGTCCGGCGTCTCGCCCAGCGCCTGGAGCAGCGTGGGCGCCTGCCCCGCGAGCAGCAGCGTGTACGCATCCGCGGCCACGTCCCCGGGCCTGCGCTCCACCGCCGCCAGCTCCGAGCGGACCACGCCCAGCGCGCCCGGGTACACCTGCAACCGCACCCGTTCGCTGCCGGCCTGCGCGTCCGCCGGCCCCGTCAGGGACAGCGTGCGCGGCGCAGCCAGCGAGCCGCCCCGCGTCTGGACCACGGGCTGACCGGTGGCCCACACGTCGAAGTCGCGCACCACCGCGTCGGCCTCACCCAGCGTGGCCCGCACCGTCAC
This sequence comes from Corallococcus sp. CA047B, assembly GCF_003612065.1. Taxonomy (NCBI): domain Bacteria; kingdom Pseudomonadati; phylum Myxococcota; class Myxococcia; order Myxococcales; family Myxococcaceae; genus Corallococcus; species Corallococcus sp. CA047B. Next base: position 3,837 of record NZ_RAWD01000006.1, on the reverse strand, counting down.
CGGCCCCGCGCCCTGAGCGCGCACCGTCACCAGCTCCACCGCGCTGCCCCGCGCGGGCACCTTCACCGTGCGCGAGCCGGCCTCCACCTGCGCGCCGCGCACGTCCACCTTCAGCGCGGCCACCACCTCCTTGTCGGTGGTGTTCACCACCTGCACCGGCAGGCGCACCGTGTCGCCCGAGCGCAGGAAGGGCGGCAGCACCGGATCCACGTACGTGGGCAGCGTGCCCGCGAAGGACGTCACCGCCCCCGCCTGCGCGCCGGAGCGCGAGTGCGCGAGCGCCAGCACCCGCCACTGCGTCAGCCGGTCCGGCACGCGCACGGGCACCGTCGCCTGGCCGCTTCCGTCCGTCACCACCAGGGGCTCGAAGAGGAACGTCTCCGGGAACCACGCGCGGGTGGGCACTGGCGCCCCGTCCGCGCCCGGCTCGGAGGGTTCGGCCTGCTCCTGCTCCGCGAACGCGTCATCGGAGTCCCGCTCCGCCATCACGGGCGCCGCGGCCGGCGGGGGCATCGCCATGCCACCGCCACCCGGCCCCGTCCCTCGCGCGCCCAGACCTCCCTCGTCGAAGGACGCCGAGCCGAAGGACTTCATGCTCTTCTTGTTCAGGCCCTGCGCGACCGCCACCTCCATGGAGGGCGCCTCCTCCGCGCTCCCGGAGAGCGCGGCGGCGGACGACCCGAAGAGCCTCCTCACGCTGTCGCCCACGGCCGCCAGGGCCACCATGGCCCCCACGCCCAGCACGAAGCCCAGGACCCCACCCTTCATCCCGCGCGAAATCATGGCGACTCCCGGGCGACCCACGCGCCCCAGTTCACGACGTCTTCCGGCAACCGCGTGCCACTCACCACCACCGCGCGAGGATCCGTCAGCGACAACAGGTCCTCGGGCAGGCGCGACAGCCGCAGCCTGCGTCCGAACGCGTCCGTCACCTTCTGCCCGCGCTGCTCGCAAGCGGCGAGCGACTCCTTCCACAGCCGGGCGAGCCCTTCTGGATCCAACGTCTCCCCCTTGGGCGCCGTCTCCTCCCACTTGCGCGTGCGCGTGTGCAGCTCCGTCAGCACCGCGTAGAAGGGCTCCGTCAGCTCCGCGTCCGGCGAGAAGGGGCTGGTCGCGTTCGCCGTCACGCGCGCCTCCAGCTCCTCCGGCTTCGGCACCTCCGTCACGCGCAGCAGCGCCGCCGCCGCCGCGTTCGCGCCCCGGATGCGGCCCATCGCCAGCGCCTGTCCATCCAGCACCCCGAAGGCCGGCAACGACACCGTGGGCGCGGGCCGCAGGCCCTCCAGCGCGTCCGCGCCCGGCAGCGGCGCGAGCTGTGACAGCGTCTCATCCACGCCGAACAGGCCCACCGCCGCCGCGCCGTCCTTTCCGTCCACCACCGTGTGCACCTGCAGGTGGGCCAGCTCACCGGGCGCGTACGCGGGCTTGTCCGGCGACACCTCCACCGCCAGTTGCGCGCGCGGCGCCACGTACACGCGCGCCTGCGCGGCCACGCCCTCCACGTGGGCCCAGCCCTCGAAGTCCGCGGGCAGCGTGAAGCGCGCCGAGCGCGTGGGCGCGTCCACCACCTCCTTCAGCCGGGCCTTCCCCGCCACCAGCTCCAGCGTCCGGGGCAGCTCACCCTCGAAGCCCGGGCCGCGCAGCAGCTCCACCTTCACGGCTTCGCCCGCCTTCGCCAGCACCGGCGTCGCGCGCAGGCGCAGGGGCGGCAGCCTCGCGGGACGCAGCACCAGCTTCGTGTCGCCCACGTCCTGGCCGTCCCACTTCGCCTTCACCTTCAGCTCGTAGCCCAGGAACGTGGTGGCCCGGGCCTGGTAGGTGCGACCCTCGCTCCACGCGGGCTGCACGGAGAAGCGCACCACGCCCATGGCGCCCCCGACCGGCGAGCCGTCCGCCTCATCCGACGCCGCCAACGGCAGGCGCAGCCGGGAGAAGCGCTCCTTCAGGCACGGCAGCACCGACGCGGGAACCGCGCTGCCGGACGAAGGCAGCGGCAGCCACGACAGCGCCACGTCCCGCTTCCCGGGCACCTGCCGCCACGTCAGCACCGCGGGCAGCGTGGACACCCCGGGCAGCTCCGAAGGCAGACACGCGCGCGCATCCAGCGCGGGGCGGGCCAGGGCCGCCTCCAACTCCTGCGTGTTCCCGGTGGCCGTCTGGACCTGGGGTTGCAGCATGGGCAGGCCGGGGTCCGTGACGCGGAAGCGCAGCGCGAGCATCCGCTCCGCGCCGGACGGCAGGCCCCGGGCCCGCAGCACGGAGGCCATGCACGCGCCCGCCCCTTCGTCCGCGCCCGCCACGTCCAGCACCTGTCCCGACGCGCCCACCCGCGCCGCGAGCGACACCATGTCGCCCCCGGTGGCCGCGCTGACGAAGCGGGCGCAGGGATGGAAGGCGGGCAGCAGGCGCTCCAGCGCGAGCTGATCCTGAAGCGACGGCTGCTGTCCTCCCCGGTCATTCAGCAGGTCCTGGGAGGAGGCCAGCGACACCGGCGGCGGACGCGGGATGGGCCGGACCGGCAGGGGCGGCACCACCACGTTCACCGCGGGGCCGGGGTCCAGTTGGAAGGCGGCCACGCCGTCCTCGTCCGCCACCGCGCTCACACCGGGGTCCTTGGGGTCCCACGCGCGCGTCACCGTCACCTCCGCGCCCGGCAGCACCCGGCCCGCGGCGGTGGTGGCGCGCAGGTAGACGCGGTTGTTGAAGCCCGCGACCAGCCCGTCCTCCAGCTCCGTCACCGACGACACGGCGAGCGCGTCCTCGGACAGCAGGAGCGACACCGCGCCCCGCACCGGCTCACCGGTGGCATCGCGCGCCTCCACGCGCGCGCTCAGCGTGGACTGTCCGCGCAGGTCCGCGGGCACGCGCGGCAGCGTCACCTTGAAGCGGCCCGCGGCGTCCGTGCGCGCCTTCTTCGGCAGCTCGCCCTTGAGCCACTCCGTGGGGGGCGGCCACGCGCCGGCATGGCTCCACTCCAGCGCCACGTCCGTGTCCGCCACCGGCGCCCCGGACGCGTACGCCACCTCGCCCGTCACCTCCGGCGTTTCGTTGGCGCGCCAGAAGGGCCTCGGGCTGCGGGCCTCCAGTCGCAGGCGCGGCAGGGTGAAGGGCTCCACCGTGAAGTGGACCTCGCCGGACGCGCCGCCGCTGGTCCACGCCACCGTCCAGTCGCCCGTGGGCGCGCCCCGGTCCAGCGGCAGCTCCCCGGCCACCACGCCCCAGGGCCCCGCGGGCGCGCGCTCCTCCAGCACCACCTCCCCGGTGGGGTCCTTCACCATCCAAGTCCCCGGCCGCCCGTCGAGCGGCGACAGGTCCTTCGCCCGGAGCGCCACCGCGCGGAACCTCACCCGGTGCCCGGGCTCATAGAGGGGGCGGTCGGTCAGCACGCGCACCCGCGCGGGCGCGTACAGCGGCAGGGGCGCGTCCACCGTGTCGGTGCCCAGCGGCGTGGTGATGCGCGCGCGCAGCCGGTAGTCCCCGTCCGGCACCTGGGGCAGCGTCACCGGCGCGTTCAGCGGACCATTGCCGTCGCGCTTCCAGGAGGACTTCTCATCCACCGGCAGGGGCGTCTCCTTGCCGGCCGCGTCCACCAGGAACAGCGCCGCCGTGCCCCGGCCCACGCGCGCCCAGAGGTCGACGCCGTGTTCGTCCACCGCGTGCGCGTCGGCCCAGACGGACACCCGGCTGGAAGCGCCTCGCGCCAGCCCCTGGGCGGACAGCCCCGCCGTCTGACGGAACACGCCGTCCGGACAGCGGCGGACCTCCACGCCCTGGAAGGCCCAGGCGGACAGGCACATCCCGGACGTCATGTAGAGCAGCCCTCCCCCCACGACCAAC
>NZ_RAWD01000069.1:0-32373 GCF_003612065.1 Corallococcus sp. CA047B | reverse complement strand
CCCCCACGGCCAGCACCAGCCCCAGCCCCTTGCGCGCGCCCCGGCTCTCTCTGTGTTGCGACACTGACCACCACCTGTTGTTTGTGCGAGGCATGGGGAATCCATGCGCTGGAAGACGCGTGCGGTTGGGACGGGGCATCAAGGCGCGGCGGAGTTGCGGGCCTGGGCCTGCATCTCCAGGCGGATCTGCTCTTCCTGGGTGCGGCGGCGCTGCTCCTCCGTCGCCATCCACGCGGTGAGCTGCTCCATGTTGGTGCCCCGGGCGCGCTCGCCCAGCGCGAGCGCCCGCTGCATGTCCTGTTCGGCCAGCAGGCGGTACATCTCCATCTTCCCGCCCGCGAGCATGTAGCGGCGCTCGGTGTCCTGACCGCCGAAGATGTTCTGCTGGAGGATGATGTCCTCCGCGTGCGCGAGCAGTTGTTCGCGCTGGGGGTTGTCCTTCCACGCGAGCGCGGCCTTGAAGTAGTCCACCTCCATCAGCCGCTCGTACTGCTCCCGGGGCTCCACCTCGCCGCGACCCGGGTCCTTCAGGCCGTCGGCCAGGGTCTTCATCATGTCCGGGCCGGAGAGCAGCTTGCGGTACGCGTCGCGGCCCTGCTCATCCAGCAGCACGTGCTTGTGGTAGTGCATGAACAGGCCCAGGGGTTTGTTGTCCTCCAGCACCTGGGCAATCAGCTCCTTGGGCATCAGCGGGGGCCGCTCGGTGCCGGGGGGCAGCGGCGCCTCCGGCACCTGGAGCGAAGGAGGGGCCTTCACGCTGGCGGCCGCGACGGCGGGCGCCACGGCCAGCGCGGCCGGTGTCTGGGGTTGCGCGGTGGCCACGGGCGACGCGGTGTCGGAGGACTGCTGCTCCATCCAGAGCCAGGCACCTCCCAGGCCCACCAGCAGGGCGAATCCCAGGACGACCCAAGTGCGGCTGCGCTTCATGGTGCTCCCCTCCGAGGACTGACGGAATGAACGGGCCCGGGGCCCACGACGGGCCCCCGGGCGGACTTCGCTGTGACGGGATGGCGGGCTGCCGCGGGACTACTGCGGCAGCGCGTCGGCGGGGATGCCGCGGTACAGGATGATGCGGTTCATGTACTCGACGTCGTCGTTCTGGAAGCGGGCGGAGCCGACGAGGAAGCCCTGGGCGACGAGGATGTTGGAGACCTGGTCGCGAGACTCCGGCTTGAGGTTGTAGACCTTGCCGGAGTGGGTGCCCTTCTCCACGGAGACGATGGCGTCCGGGGTGCCATCCGCCCGCAGCAGCTCGTCACCGACCTTGAGCGTCTGGGCCTGCACCAGCCGGCCCTCGCGGTTGAGCACGGGGTGCTCGTTGGTGACCCGCAGCTCGCCGCCGGACGCGGTGCGCACGTTGAAGATGATGTGCTCGCTGTCGCGCGTCTCGGAGGTGTAGCTGTACACCTTGCCCTGCGTGAGCTGCGGGGCGTCCAGCGTGGAGTCGGGGCCCAGCGTGACGATGTCCTCGCGGCCCTGCTTCATGGCCTCCAGGATGTTCGCGTCGCCGTCGCTGAACAGCACGCGCTGATCCGGCGTGAAGCAGGACGACTCGCAGTAGGCGACCACGAAGAAGCTGCTGCTGTTGGCCACCGGCGCCCCGGTGCCCGCCGGGTTGGTGTAGAGGCGGCAGTCGTCGGGGTTGGTGGGGTGGGGGAACAGTTGCGTGCCCGTGCCCACGGAGGCGTTGTTCTCGAAGGTGGGGTACAGCGGCCGGGGCCGGGTGGCCGTGTGGGACCACTTGAAGTAGTTGGCCGTCGCTCCGGTGGTCTCCTGCGCCACGGTGTAGAGGGGCGTCGCGTCGAAGGTGCCCCACGCGTGGTAGAAGTTGACGTTCCACTGGAACGAGCTTCCGGAGAAGGACTTGTCACCCAGCGGGTTCACCGCGGTGTTGACCTCCTTGTAGTCCTTGGCGAACTGGAAGCTCGCGTCGAACGCGCGCGAGGACAGGAACCACGCGTCGGGGTTGAGGACGTTGCGGAGGAGGCCGCACTTGCGGGCCCGCTCGATGCGGATGTTCGCCTGCGCCGGGGTGAGGCTGTCGGTGCTGCAGCGCCACTCCTGCAGGGGTTCGGCTTGCGCCGCCAGCGGGAAGAGAGACAGCGCCGCCAGCGCGGCGAGGGGACGTGAGATGGGTGAGGTCATCCTGCTTGCTCCTTGGGGTACGGGGACACGGCCAGACAGCGCACCAGGGCACTACTGCGGCAGCACGTCCTCGGGGACGCCGCGGTACAGCAGGACGCGGTTCATGTATTCGATGTCGTCGTTCTGGAAGCGGGCGGAGCCGACGAGGAAGCCCTGGGCGACGAGGATGTTGGAGACCTGCTCGCGCGACTCCGGCTTGAGGTTGTAGACCTTGCCGAAGTGGGTGCTCTTCTCCACGGAGACGATGGCGTCCGGGGTGCCATCGTGACGCAACAGCTCGTCGCCGACCTTGAGCGTCTGGGCCTGCACCAGCCGGCCCTCGCGGGTGACGACGGGGTGCTCGTTGGTGACCTTCAGCTCGCCGCCGGACGCGGTGCGCAGGTGGTAGAGCAGGTGCTCGCTGTCGCGCGTCTCGGAGGTGTAGCTGTACACCTTGCCCTGGGTGAGCTGGAGGTCGTCCAACGTGGCGTTGGCGCCCAGGGTGATGACGTCCTCGCGGCCCTGCTGCATCGCCTGGAGGAGGTTCGTCTCACCGTCGCTGAACAGCACCTTCTGGTCCGGCGCGTAGCAGGACGACTCGCAGTAGGCGATGACGTAGAAGTTGGTATTCCAGACGGTGGTGCCCGTCGCGTCCGAGTACAGGTTGCAGTTGTTCAGCGTGGGGTGGGGAAAGAGCTGCGTGCCGCTGCCGGCCACCGGGCTGTTCTCGAAGGAGGGGTAGAGCGTGCGGGGGCGGCTGCTGGTGTGCGACCACTTGAAGTAGTTCGCCGTGGGGCCGCTCGTCTCCGCGGACACCGTGTACATGGGCGAGTTGTCGTACTTCGAAAACGCGTGGTAGTAGTTGACGTTGTACTGGTTGAGGTTCCCCGTCCACGCGCGGTTGGTGTTGAACTCCTTGTACTCCTTGGCCCAGTCGAAGTTCGTGTCGAAGGCCTTGCCCGACAGGAACCACGAGTTCGGGCCCGCCGGGTTGAGGTTCTGGGTGAGGCCGCACTTGCGGGCCCACTCGATGCGCGCCTGGGCCTGCTCCGGCGTGAGGCTGTCGACGCTGCAACGCCATTCCTGCATCGGCTCGGCGACCGCGGCGGCGGGCAGGAGGGTGAGGACCGCGACCTTCAGGAAGGTGGGGAGGGACGGCTTGCGCATGTGGGACCCGTCGCGTGAGCGATTGAGAGGGACAGCCTGGCTGGGAAGGGAAGGCCCCCCTTCTTCAGGGGGGCCGGTGACGCGTCGTGGGCGGGCTACTTCACCTTCGCCATGACGACGCCGGGGTTGCGGTTCTCCGTCCAGACGACGTGACCGCCGCCCGCGGAGATGCTGTTGATGTTGAAGGCGGCGGCGAACGTGGCCACCGGGGCGCCGCCCGCCAGGGGGAAGGCCAGGACGTTGCCGGGGTTCAGGTCCTCGGCCACCCAGAGGCGCACGCCGTCGCTGGCCAGGCCGGTGATGCCGGGCCGCGTGGTGAACAGGCTGACGGCGCCGCCGCCCTTGGGCATGCGCTGCACGTCGTTGCCCTCCTGCCAGAAGAGGTTGGCGCCATCCACGGTGAGGCGGCCCGTGAGACCGACGCGGCTGGTGGCGAGGGCGGTGGTGGCGCCGCCCGCCACGGGCAAGGACAGGAGGGAGCCGCCCTGGGTGATGAACAGGCTGGTGCCGTCGGTGGCGATGCCGCCCAGGCCCGTGAGGCCGGTGGCGAGCGTGGACACCGCGCCGCCGTTGACGGACACCTTGAGGATGGCGCCGCTGGCCTCCGTCCAGAAGACGCTGACGCCATCCGTGGCGACGGCGATGGGGTCCGGGCGGTTGAAGGCGAGGACGCTCTCCCCGCCGCTGTCGAGCGAGGCCTTCATCACGACGCCGGCGGCGCGGCGCTCCACCCAGTAACCGAAGCGGCCATCCGTGGCGGAGCCGGAGATGTCGAACCGGGAGACGGGGGTGAGCGGGTGGTCCGCGTTGAGGAAGTCCTCCATCACCTGCTTGCGGAAGGGGATGAAGGTGTTGGCCAGGGCGTTGGACACGACGAAGCGGGTGCCTTCCGGCCCCGTCTGCGTGCTCTCCGAGCTGTGCACGAAGGACGCGGAGTTCGGGAAGGTGATGCCGCCGCCCATGGGGGCGCTGTTGCTGCGGTCATGGCAGCCGCCGCAGGAGAGCGCCTGGGCGCGGGCGACAATCTGGTTGGGCGTGAGCGGGCTGCCCAGCCGGGTGAGCTCCGTCTGGATGTCGTTGCGGAAGGTGCTGGCGCCGCTGCCGAACTGGGTGGAGTAGTCGTCCTCGGTGCCGAAGGACTGCGCGTCGCTCTGGGCGGCGTTGAAGTTGTCCGGGACGCTGTAGTTGAAGGTGTTGACGTTGTTGACCGCCAGCTCCTCCACCTGGGTGATGAAGTGCGCGCGGAAGCTGGGCGCCAGCGCGTGCGCGGAGGCGGGATTGAAGAGCCGTCCCGCCGGGTTGGCCTTCACCGTCACCGGGGCGAACTTCAGGGTGCACACGCCGGCCGGGCACTGCCGCTGGATCTTGAACTCCTTCAGCATCCACGGCCCGCCAATGAACATGTTGACGCGCACCTGACCGATGCCCGCCGGGTTGAAGCCGTAGTTGTTGATGTGGATGACCGGAGAGAAGCCGGGCAGGCCGGTGAAATAGAAGTCGCGCACGGCGGTGGCGCGGGCGGCCAGGGTCTTGGTGCTCAGGTCGCGCCAGAAGGACTGGACGGGACGACAGCCGTCGATGCCCAGGTCCGGACGGGGGTTGGGGAGGGCGGCCTCGAAGATGATGAAGTTGCGGCCTCCGCCTCCACCTGTCTTGCCAAAGACGACGCGGTACTCACCACAGTCCGCACCGGACGTGGGCGCCAGGTCGAAGCGGTTGTAGATGCCGATGGCGGAGTAGGAGTTGATGTTGGTGATGCTGGTGGGGACCGCCTGCGCGCCCTCGGAGGTGCGGCATCCATTGGGGAAGCCGTTGAGCAGGTTGCCGCTGTCGTTGCAGTGCGCGCTCGGCTGGAGGTCCGCCTGCCCGGTGGCGGGGTTCTGCGTGTCCCAGAGCTGACGGAACAGTTGGGTGGAGTTCAGGCCCGTGCCGCCGTTCTGCGCGGCGAGCTGGTTGAGGACGTTGGACAGGGTGAAGTTGGTCAGGATGGCCGTCTCGGTCAGCACCACCGACTTGCGGGCATCCACCGTCTGGGGCAGCACCGAGCCCAGCCCCTGCTCCTGGCCCCGGTTCGTGACGCCCATGCCGCCACGGTCGGAGATGGGATCCCGCGGATCCACGGAGGCTTCGTCCGGCCCCTCGGCCTGACAGCCCGCGCACAACACGGCTCCAGCCGCGAGCGCGGCCTTGAGAGAGTCCTTCAGCATGTGGGGATTCCTTCCGCCGCGTTGGACGGGTGCCGTCAAAACAGGCGATGCCTGTTGTTGACTCGGGGAATAACTATTGTCGCACTATAAGTGAAAGTCAAACCCAGCCTAATACTTGGCATGCAAAGCGTTTTATGTGGCTCAGGCAGTTTTTGCTGGTTCAGCGGATCCGGCGGAATTCCACTGGATTGCCGAGACACGATTGTGTTTGAGGAACGGTCTGTCCTGGATGGAATCCTGACGGGCCGTATCAGATGAATCCGCAGTGCAGAATCCGCCTGGGAAGGTTCGGCGTCGCGTCCGGATGCGTCAGCCGTGCCGCACGCGGACGTGCGGGGCGAGTCTGTGATTGATGTGCTCTACAACTCTCGCGGAGCCGCCCGCAAAAGGCAGACAGGCCACAAGCACGTCACGGCCCTGTTCGTCCGCGTCCCGGCGCGCGGGCCTCATCGGGGGAACGCTGGCACGTCGAGCCGAGGCGGTGGCGCCTCTGCGGCGGATTCGATGAGGCGCTTCATGCGGTCGTCGTCGAGCTCCACGCCCGCGCAGGCGAGGGGGCAGTCTTCGCTGCGCTTCTCATCGCGCGGGCCGTACGGCTCTCGCGGACTCGGTGCCAGGACTTCCGCACGGGAGGCCCTGCATTCGCGTGAGGTCTGGACCTCCGCCACGCAGGCCCGGGCCGCCGTCGCGGGGATGACCGCGTCCGGTTCTGTCGCGAGGCCCCCCGCGGCCGCTGCCTGGACGCGTGGATCCGGGGAGCGCAGCACGTGGGCCAGGAGCGTCTGCTTTTCAGCGAGGGAGAGGCGGCGGTCGCTGGCGATGGCTCCCACGTGAGCCGGCAGGGGCGCGCCCTGGAGGGCTGCCTGGGCCGCGACCTTGAGGGCCTCCGGGAGCACCCTGATGCCGGGCACGGGCTTGAGTCCCAGGAGCAGGTCGAGGACTGCCTCGCGTCCACCCAGGCGGTCCGCATGGGCGGGGGCGAGCAGCTTCGCCACAACCCCTGGCGTGGCGGTGAGTCCGTCCAGCAGGTTGGGTTCGCGTTCCATCACCCAGTCGAACAGGGCCTCGGCCCGCGCGGGGTCGGCGAGATCCAGGTTCAAGTGCAGCGTGCGGAGCTGCGCCGGGGTCAGTTGCTTCAGCACGTCGATGACGTCAGCCGGGGGCAGCTTCGCGAGGTAGCGGGACAGGACCTGCACCGTGGTCTCCGTGCAACGGGGCTGGGTCCGCGCGATGGCGCGCAGCCGCTCGGTGGACAGGGACAGGGCGTAGGCGTCGTCGAGCTGGTGGCAGGGAACGGTCGCGGTCCAGGCCCGGAACGCCGCGTCACTGGCGGGGGCGCGCCGCTGGAGTTCGCCCAGCAGGTCCACGAAGAGGGACAGGGCGCGGTGCTCCAGGAGGGCCCGGTCGAGCCAGGCGGTCTCGAGTCGGGTGAGGGGGGGCGTCGTCAGGACATGGAGGCCGGGTGAGCGGCCTTCGCGTAGCTGCAACAGCGCGTCGGTCCGTTCGGAGGAGAGCTCCGCGGCTTGCGACAGGAAGTCTCGCTGCACCGCCGCGGGCTGATTCCACAGCCACCACGCCAGGGGCGACGCACGGCTTTCGAGGACGGTGAGCCGTTCGGCCACCTGGGCGCGCCGGGCCAGGGTCATCAACTCCAGACATCGGGGGCCCGGGCAGGCGCCGTCGCGCAGCAGTCTTGGAAGGCCCGCGCGCAGTCCTTCGCTACGGCAATCCGGAGAAAGGACCGCATCCAGCAGGCGTCCCTGCCGCGCGAGCGTGTCCGCGACCTGGCGGCGTTGTTGGGGCGTGTCCGCGACGCCACACAGATGCATGAGCGGCGTGGGTGGGCTCAAGGGATACAGCTCGCGCGCGGTGGGGTGCGCGGCGTATTCCATCCGCGCGACGCCCACGCCTTCACGGGCGAGGTTCGCGAGCCCGGTGAGGGCCTCGGCGCACGGGTGCTCAGGCGCGTAGGGGCCGCCCCTGCATTCGTACCGCATCACGAGCGCGTGATACCGGTGGAGCGGGTCGGCTTCTCGCACCCAGGCTTCACAGTCGGCGGGAGCCACGCGCGCGTTGGAGGCAGCGCGGGTGACGAAGCCGTTGCGGCCTTTCATGCGAAAGCGAAGGTCCTGCGTGTCGGGCGTCATGCCACGGGCTTCGAGTTCCAGGGGGGCGTCCGGGTCGCCGCTGCCCGCTTCCAGGACGGTGAAGAGGAACCGGCAGCCGCCGACCGATTGGGAGTCCGGTGCGGAAGGCCGGGTGCCATCCGCGCAAGGGATGGGAAGGAAGCCGACGGTCGCGGGCTGGAGGGCGTAGCGGTCCTTCTCCCCGAAATGGGCAAGCTCGGCGGCGTGGAGCGCGGTGAGGCCGCACAGTGCTTCGGTGGAAGGGTCCGAGGGCGCGCCAGAAGCCGCGACCAGGACGAACAACACCCCACCTGCGAGCAAGCCCATGCGTACGGTTCCCTCTCCAACTCGCTGTTCAGTCGCGAGGAGCCGCCGCGCGAGACAGCCTGTCTCTCACGGCGATGCCCAGGCCGCTCGCCAAAGGCAGACAAGCCACGAGCACGTCGTGGCCCTGTTCATCCGCCTCGCGCAGCCGGGCGTACAGGACGCGCGCGGCCTCGGCCGGCTCTCCTGGCACGTCGAACCGCTGCACATCCCCAGGCAGTGACAGCGACGCGGGGCCCAGCACGCCCACGCGCAGCCCCTGTGACTTCAGCATCTCCACCCGCTGAGCCACTTCGGAAGGCTCCGCCAGCACCACGCCTGCGCGTGGCGCGTAGTGCGACGCCAGCGAACCGGACACGCGCACCGTGGTGGACGCGCGCACCGGCACCGTCCTGCCCAGCACCCGCTCCACCTCTTCCGTCGCCAGGCCTCCAGGCCGCAGGATGGCGGGCGCACCGGAGGACAGGTCCACGATGGTCGACTCCACGCCCACCGTGGACGGACCGCCGTCCAGCACCAGGTCCACGTCTCCACCCAGGTCCTGTTGCACATGCTCCGCCGTCGTCGGGCTCACGCGGCCGAACCGGTTGGCGCTCGGCGCGGCAAGGCCTCCGCCCAGCCGTCGCAGCACCTCCAGCGCCACCGGATGCCCCGGCACCCGCAGCGCCACGGTGTCCTGGCCTCCCGTCACCGCGTCCGTGGCCCTCGCCGTGCGCGGCAGGACCAGCGTCAGGGGCCCCGGCCAGAACGCCTTCGCCAGCGCCGTCGCTTCGTCCGGAATCACCCGGGCCCACTGGGACAGGTGCTCCGCCCCCGGGATGTGGACGATGAGCGGGTGGGTGGCCGGCCGGCCCTTGATGGCGAAAACACGACGGACCGCCAGCTCGTCCTCGGCGTTGGCCGCGAGTCCGTAGACCGTCTCTGTTGGCAGGGCGATGACACCGCCGCGTCGCAGCAATTCGACTGCACGGTCGAGGAGGTCGGGATTAAGCATGGCGCGGTCGCAATCTCCCCCCAGGAGCCCCCATGGGCAAGTCGCACGTCTTCGCTGCGCGCAGCCAGATGCCAGTCCCCACCGCCGACCTCTTCGACTGGCACACCCGCGAGGGCGCCTTCGAACGCCTGTCTCCTCCCTGGGAGACCGCCGAGGTCGTCGAGCGCACCGGCGATGGCATCCGCCCCGGTGCCCGCGTCGTCGTGAAGATCCACCTGGGTCCCATCCCCCAGCGCCTGGTCGCTGAACACACCGGCTATGTGGAGGGCGCCTCCTTCCAGGACACCCAGCGTGAAGGCCCCTTCACGAAGTGGGTCCACGACCATCGCATGCACGCCGGCCCCGCCCCCCAGGCCTCCGTCCTGGAGGACGCGGTGGAGTACGTGCTGCCCGTGGGGGCGCTCGGGGACACCTTCGGCGGGGGCTACGCGCGCCAGCGGCTGGAGCGCATGTTCGCGTACCGCCACACCCTCACCCGTCTGGACCTGCGCCGCCATGCCGCCTTCAAGGAGCAGGGGCCCCTCACCGTGGCCATCGGTGGCGCCTCCGGCCTCGTGGGTTCGGCGCTGGCGTCGTTCCTCACCACCGGGGGCCACCGCGTGAAGCGGCTGGTGCGTGGCCGTCCGAACGCGGCCCGGGGCGACATCGCCTGGGCGCCCGACAAGGGCACCGTGGACGCGGAGGGCCTGGAGGGCCTGGACGCGGTGGTGCACCTGTCCGGGGCCAACGTCGCGGAGGGACGTTGGACGGAGGAGCGCAAGCAGGAGCTCCTCAAGAGCCGCACGGAGAGCACCCGCGTGCTGTGCGAGGCCCTGGCCCGCGCCAGCCGCAAGCCCCGCGTGCTCGTCTGCGCTTCCGCCATCGGCCTCTATGGCAGCCGGGGCGATGAGGAGCTGACGGAGACGTCCGGGGTGGGCGGTGGCTTCCTCGCGGACGTCACGCGCCAGTGGGAGTCCGCCACCGCGCCCGCGGAGGCCGCGGGCATCCGCGTGGTGCACCTGCGCATCGGCGTCGTGCTGGATGCGAAGGGCGGGGTGGTCGGGAAGCTCGCGCCCGTGTTCCTCGCGGGTGGGGGCGGGCCCATCGGTTCCGGGAAGCAGTGGATGAGCTGGGTGGCGATGGAGGATTTGCTGGGCCTCATCCAGTTCGCCATCGGCACGCCGTCCCTGCGCGGCCCGCTCAACGCCGTGGCGCCGAACGCCGTGCGGCAGGGGGACCTGGCCCGGGTGCTGGGCAAGGTGCTGCACCGTCCGGCCCTCTTCCCGCTGCCGGCGGGCGTGGTGAAGACCGTGTTCGGGCAGATGGGCGAGGAGACCCTCCTGTCCAGCGCCCACGTCCTGCCCACGGTGGCCCAGGCCCACGGGTTCCCCTTCCAGTTCCCCGACCTGGAAGGCGCGCTGCGCTTCACCCTGGGCCGCACCACCGAGGGCGCGGAATTCCGCCACACGTAGGCCGGTGCTTGACACTCCCGGGGCGGGGGGCCAGAAGTGCGCCGTTTCCCCCTCGCTTCGAGGAGTCCTTCCTGATGATCCAGGTCGACGGGCTGACGAAGTACTACGGCGAGCACGCGGCCATCCGCGACCTCGCCTTCACCATCGGTCAGGGTGAAGTGATTGGCTTCCTGGGCCTCAACGGCGCGGGCAAGTCGACGACGCTCAAGATTCTCGGGTGCGTGCTGCTGCCCACCTCGGGGCGCGTCGTCATTGACGGGCACGACGTGGTGAACCAGTCCCACGAGGTGCGCCAGCGCATCGGCTACCTGCCGGACGTGCCCCCCGTCTACGAGGAGATGACGGTGGGCGAATACCTGGCCTACGTCGCCCGCCTGCGCGACGTGCCCGCCAAGGCCACCCCCGTCCACGTGGGCGAGGCCGAGGAGAAGACGGGCCTGCGTGACGTGCACGGCGAGGTCATCTCCACGCTCAGCCACGGCTACCGCCAGCGCGTGGGACTGGCGCAGGCCCTGGTGCACCGGCCCGCGCTGCTCATCCTGGACGAGCCCACCAGCGGGTTGGATCCGCTCCAGATTGTCGAGATGCGCGACGTCATCCGCGGCCTCAAGGGCGCGCACACGGTGCTCGTGTCCAGCCACATCCTCCCGGAGATCTCCCAGACGTGTGACCGGCTGCTCATCATCCACAAGGGCGCGCTGCTCGCGCAGGGCAGCGAGGAGGAGCTGTCGCGCAGCCTGGGCGGTCCGTCCATCGAGCTGGACGTGCGGGGCTCGCGTGCGCGCGCGCTCGAAGTGCTCCAGGGGTTTGGCGCGGTGGAGGTGCGGCAGGGGGAGGGCGAGGTGCTCGGGCTGAAGGTGGCGGTGTCCCCGGACCTGCGGCCCCAGGTGGCGCGGGCGGTGGTGGGCGCGGGGCTGGAGTTGCTGCGGCTGGATGCGGGCGAAGGGCAGTTGGAAGCGCTCTTCCTCAAGCTGACGGGCCAGGAGGTGCGCGCGTGAAGGCGCTCCTGATTGCTCGCCGCGAGCTGGCCGGCTACCTGCGCACGCTCAGCGGCTACGTCATCCTCGCGGTCATCCTCGCGGTGAACGGCCTGTTCTTCAACGCGTACGCCCTGGGCGGCGCGAGCAAGCGCTCCGCGGAGGTGCTGTCCGGCTTCTTCTACTACTCCAGTGGCTTCACCATCGTGGCGGCCATCCTGGTGTCCATGCGGCTGCTCGCGGAGGAGCGCCAGACGGGCACGCTGCCGCTCCTGTACGCGTCTCCGGTGCGCGACCGGGACATCGTGCTGGGCAAGTTCCTGGCGGGGCTCGCGTTCCTCGCGCTCTACCTCGCGTGCACGCTGTACATGCCGCTGCTGGTGCTGGTGAACGGCAAGGTGTCCTTCGGGCACGTGGCGGCGGGCTACCTGGGGCTGTTGCTGCTGGGCAGCGCGTCGCTGGCGGTGGGCACGTTCGGCTCGTCGCTGGCGAAGAACCAGCTGCTCGCGGCCATCTTCTCCGCGGTGATGCTGGTGGCGCTCATCCTGTGCTGGTTGCTCGCGCGCATCACGGAGCAGCCGCTGTCGGATGTCTTCAGCGCGATGTCGCTGTGGAACCAGCACTTCCCCCCGTTCCAGGCAGGGCTCATCCACGTGCGCGACGTCGTCTACTACCTGGTCGTCACGTACGTGGCGCTGTTCGCGGCGACACGGGTGTTGGAAGCGCGGAGGTGGCGATGAGCACGCCGGTTTCCTTCGGTACCGGGCTGGCCGCGACGGTGGCCTTCGTCTCGGGGCTGGTCGCGGTCTTCCTCGCGGAGCGCGTGCTGGGCGTGGGCTCCGGCCGCGTGGCCCTGGCCGCGCTGGGCGTCGCCGTCGCCGTGGGCGCCACCGGCTGGCGCGTGGTGCGGATGCTGGCGGCCCCTCCGGCGCGGCGCGCGCTGGAGCGGTGGGTCCTGGTCCTGTACGCGCTGGGGCTGTTGGCGCTGGTGCTCTACTTCCTCCAGGGGGACGTGGGGACGGCGCTCTTCGGGGCGCCGCTGTCGCGCTCCGCCCCGAGGTTGGCGGGGGTGCTGGCGGTGCTGTTCCCGGCGCTGCTCGTGTGCGCGCTCCTGCCGCTGGCGTTGGTGGAGGCCGCGCTCGTGGCGATGGCGCGTGCACCGGTGCCGGAGACGGGGCGGGTGCGCAGCGCGCTGTTCTCCGGTCTGGGCATGGCCTTCGTGGGCGTGTTCGCGTTCGCGGCGACCTACGTGGCGACGAAGGCGGATGCCACCTGGGACCTGTCGTACTTCCGCACGGCCCGGCCGGGCGAGGCGACGCGCAAGCGGGTGCTCGGCCTCAACGAGCCCTTGCAGGTGACGCTCTTCTTCCCGCCCGCGAACGAGGTGGGGGAGGCGGTGCGGCAGTACTTCCGCGACCTGGAGCCGGAGAGCCCGCTGCTCAGCGTGGAGTCGTTGGATCAGGCGGTGGAGCCCGCGCGGGGCAAGGCGCTGGGCGTCAGCAACAACGGCTCCGTGGTGCTGTCACGCGGGGACCGCAAGGAGGTGCTGACGCTGGGCCTGGACATGGAGCGTGCGCGGGGGCAGCTCCAGCGGTTGGACGCGGAGGTGCAGCGGCGGATGCTGTCGGTGGCGAAGCCCCGGCGCATCGTCTACCTGACGGGCGGCCATGGGGAGCGCGCCGACACGCGGCCCGTTCCCGGTGAAGCGGCCCGGCCGTCGGTGGCGCAGTTCAAGGAGCTGCTGCGCGCGCAGAACGTGGACGTGCGCACGCTCACGGCGGCGGAGGGGCTGGGCACGGAGGTGCCGCGCGACGCGGCGCTGGTGGCGGTGCTGGGGCCCACGAGCGAGCTGCGCCCCGAGGAGACCACCGCGCTTCAGGAGTACTGGATGCAGGGCGGTCGGCTGTGGATCGCGCTGGAGCCGGACGGTGCCGCGCTGGAGCCGTTGCTCAAGCCGATGGGGCTCCGGTCGCTGCGCGTGCCGCTGGCGAACGACCGCGTCTACTTCCGCACCACGCGTCAGGTGAGCGACCGGGGCAACCTGGGCACGGCGAGCTTCTCCTCGCACCCGTCCGTCACGTCGATGTCCGCGCTGGGGTCGCAGGCGGC
Source organism: Corallococcus sp. CA047B (assembly GCF_003612065.1). Lineage (NCBI taxonomy): Bacteria > Pseudomonadati > Myxococcota > Myxococcia > Myxococcales > Myxococcaceae > Corallococcus > Corallococcus sp. CA047B. Next base: position 18,894 of record NZ_RAWD01000069.1, on the reverse strand, counting down.
GGTGGCGTTCCCGGGCGCGGTGGCGCTGGAGCTGGTGTCGCCGCCCGTGCCCGGCGTGAAGCTGGACACGAGCGTGCGTGCGCAGGCGGAGACCTTCGCGGATCTCAACGGCGACTTCGAGTCCCAGGCCGGTGAAGTCACACGGGCATGGCCGCTGGTGGTGGCGGTGGAGCGTCCGGCGGCGGGGGAGGGGAAGCCCGCGCCGCGAGCGGTGGTGATGGCGGACGCGGACGCGCTGGGCGACGGCATCCTGGGCAACGTGGGCAACGCGTACCTGGCGGTGGACACGCTGCGCTGGTTGTCCGGGGAGGAGGCGCTCTCCGGCGCGACGACGAGCGAGGAGGACGTGCCGTTGCAGCACACGCGCTCGCAGGACGTCGCGTGGTTCTACGCGACCGTCTTCCTGGCGCCGGTGGTGGTGCTGGCGGTGGGCTTCTTCGTGACGCGCAGGCGCGGACGGCGTGCGCCCCGGAGCGCCGCGGTGGGAGGTGCGCGATGAAGGCGCGCGACGTGGCCGTGCAGGGAGTCCTGGCGGGCGTGGCCCTGGTGGCCGCGTTCTACGTGTGGCAGCGCGAGCCGTCCCGCGCGGCGGGCGAGGTGACGGTGGAGGACGCGCGGGTGCGTGTGCTCGACCGGGTCCGCTACGAGGACGAGGCGCGCTTCGTGGAGCTGTTCCGCGATGCCCAGGACCGGGACGCCATCTGGGTCCGCCTGGGCAACAAGCCCGTGAAGCCGAAGGTGGAGCCCGTGGTCGCGAGGGCTCCCGCGTCCGCGCCGCGAGCAGCGACGCCTGCATCGGATGCGCTGCCGGTGGCCCCCGCATCGGACGCTGCGCGGCAACGACACGGCCCAGAAGCTGTTCGCGAAGTTCGCCCCGCTGCGGGCCCAGCGCGACCTGGGCGTCCTGGACGCAAGGAAGCTGGAGGAGATCGGCCTCGCGAAGACGGAGCGGGCGCTGACGCTCACCGTGGACGGCACCCCGAAGACCTTCCGCCTCGCGGCCCCCGCTTCCGGTTGGGGCGCGCCCTACCTCCAGCGCCCCTCCGACAGCCACGTCTTCCTCCTGGGCCCCGCGCTGCTGTCGGACCTGGAGGCCGCGTCCAGCCGGCTCGTGGATCGGCGCATGCACACCTTCGACGTGGACGGCTTCGACCGCGTGGTCATCACCTCCGGAAACAAGTCCCGCGCCTTCGTGGCCAGTGGCCAGCCACCGGGCGCCGTGCAGCTCGCGCCCGTGGACGCTCCCGGCACCCCGGACGACTTCGCCCGCAACTGGCACGACCGCGTGTGGCGCCTCACCCCGATTGAGTTCCTCGGCCGGGGCGAGTCCCCGCCGGGCCTCGCCTCCTCGCCCGCCTTCCGCATCGAATACCAGCGCGCCGGCAAGCCCGTGGGCGAACTCTCCATGGCGATGACGCCGGACCACACGTGGTACGCGCGCACCGAACTCACCCCGGGCTGGACGCGCATGGGCGGCGGCCTGGAGTCCCTGGCCGAGGAGGCCGCGAAGCTCACCGCGCCGCCGCGCTGAAACGCCCGTCAGGACACCGCGGCGGGGCCTGTCTCCACGCCCAGCCGCACGTCCACGAAGCTGTAGCCCGGCCAGGGGCCGCTGAATCGGTACGCGTACACCTCCGTGCGCGCCGCCAGCGTCCTCAACCGCGCCTCGAAGGCGGCCACCGCCGCGCGGTCCACCAGGAAGGCCGCGTTGAGCAGCATCCGCTCACCCAGGGGCGCGGACTCGTGCGCGGCCGCCACCAGCGGCCCCAGCCCGTCGCGCAGCACCCCCATGTCCCGCGTGGTGCGCTCCAGCAGCGCAAGCTCCATCCGCTGCTCGTGGTCCTCCTCGGGCTCGGAGGGCCGCCGCGCCAGCTCCGGCGCTTCCTCCTCCAGCCTGCGCGTCAGCGCGTCGCGGTGGCAGTACACCTTCAGCCCCAGTTCCACGCGCCCCTCCAGCACGTCCAGCGCGCGCACGAGCGGTGCGTGCGCCGTGCGCAACACCTCCCGCACGCGCTCCTCCGACGGCAGCACCGTGCCGAAGGCCACCGGCACCACCGTGTGCTCGCGCAGCACCGCATCCGCCACGCGCTGATGCGTCAGCAGATGGGACCGCGTGGGCGCCACCCGGAGGCCCGCCGCGTCGGACACCAGCGCCACCAGGTCGTCCTCGCGCACCGTGCGCACCGGCGACGTGCCCAGCCCCGCCAGCTCCGGCTCCCAGCCTCCCGCCGCCCGCAGGATGGCGTACACGTAGCGCGCCCGGCTTCCCCGTGACACTTCCGCCTGCTGCTTCGTCGCCATGGCGTGAACCGCCTTTCGACTGAAACGCTTCAGCGTGCCGCGGCCGTCTCTCCGCGCGCGATCATCTTCTTCACCTGCTCCACCAGCGCGTCCGGCAGGCACGGCTTGGTGACGTACGCATCACACCCGGCCTGGTTCGCGTCCTCCGAGTGCCCCTTCAGCGCGTGCCCGGTGAGCGCCACCACCGGGATGTGCCGCGTGCGCGCGTCGCCCTTCAGCCGGCGCGTCGCCTCCCAGCCGTCCATCACCGGCAGGGACAGGTCCATCAGGATGACGTCCGGCACCAGCTCGAAGGCCTTGTCCAACGCCTCCTGGCCGTTCTTCGCCTCCGCCACGCGGAAGCCGGAGAACTCCAGGTACTCCGCGTACATCTCCCGGGCATCCTGGTAGTCGTCCACCACCAGCACGAGCGGCTTGGGTTTTTCCAGGGTGTTCGTCATGTCCGTCTCGCGCGTCGTGGAAAGTGCAGGGTGAAGGTCGAACCCTGGCCCGGGCTGCTCTGGAGGGAGACGCGTCCCCCCAGCATGGTGGCCAGTCGACGGCAGATGGACAGTCCCAGGCCGGTGCCCCCATAGGCCCGCGTGGGGGAGCTGTCCACCTGCTGGAAGTCCTCGAAGATCTTCTCCTGGTTCGACACGTCGATGCCGATCCCCGTGTCCTTCACCGAGATGGAGAGGATGCCGGTGCCGTTCTGATACTCCGCCGACACGTGCACGCTGCCCTCATGCGTGAACTTCAGCGCGTTGGACAACAGGTTGAGAACAATCTGTTTCACCTTCTGTCGGTCGGTCCACACGCCCGGCAGACCTTCCTCCAGGTGCGTCTCCACCGTCAGCTTGCTGCGCGCGATGATGGGGTCCATCTCCGCCATCACCTCCTGCAACAGCTCCGACAGCCCGAAGTCCGTCAGGTGCAGCGGCATCCGCCCCGCCTCGATGCGGGTGATGTCCAAAATCTCGTTGATGACCTCCAACAGGTGCCGCCCGTTGGAGTCGATGCGGGTGAGGTTGCGGCGCTGCGGCGGCGTCATCTCTCCGGACACGCCCTGCAGCAGCATGTTCGTGTAGCCGAGGATGGCGTTGAGCGGCGTCCGGAACTCATGCGACATGTTGGCCAGGAACTGCGACTTGGCCGCGCTCGCCTGCTCCAACTGGATGGCCTGCCGGCGCAGCTTCTCGTTCTGTTCGGCCAGCTCCGCCGTCGCGGACAGCACGCGCGCCTCCAGCTCGCTGGAGACCTCCTTCACCCGCTCCAACAGCCGCGCCCGCTCCAGCACCTCCGTGCGGTCGTGGAAGACGGTGACGATGCCCGTCAATTCGCCCTGGTCGCCCACCACCTTGTTGGCCATGGCCTCCATGGGCACGGGCGCGCCGCTGGTGGGGTCGTCCAGCGTCAGCTGGCTCTTCCACCGCGACACGCCCGCGTTGTCGGGGCCCAGCAGGTGGGAGAGGAAGGAGCCGAAGAGCCCCTCATTCGCGCGCACGCGGCGCATGAAGGCCTCGCCCGCCTCGCGGGGCCAGGCGAAGAGCCGCTCGGCCGGGTCGTTCATCATCACCATGCCGCCGGACGGGTCGGACAGGATGATGGGGTCCGCCACCGAGTCCAGCACCCGGTCCAACCGGTGGCGCTCGCTGCGCGCCTCGCGCTCGGTGGCGCGCAGCCGCCGGTCGCTCTCCCCCAGGGCCTGCGCGGCGCGGCCCAGGTCCGTCACGTTGCGCAGCACGCTCACCACCACCGCGGGGCCGTCCGGCGCCAGCACCGGCGTGGTGACCAGCTCGAAGAGCAGGTCCATGCCCTCCACCGGGTCCACCAGCGGCACCTCCAGCCGGTGCACGCCCGTCCCCGTGGCGCCGCCCTGCGCGAGCGTCTCCCGGAACAGGCGCTGGTTGAGCTCCACCGCCCGCGCCCGGCCCGGGCTGGCATCCGGGCCCGCCACCAGCAGCGCCTCCGCGCGGCCGTTGGCGAAGAGCAGCCCGCCCTCCGGGTCCGTCAGCAGCACCGGATCCGACACCGCGTTGATGACCCGGCGCAGGAGCCGGTCCGGCTCCAACCGGCGCGGCGTCCGGGCATCCGAGGCCGTCAGCCGCGCGAGGAGCGGCCCGGCGCAGGACGCCGCCCAGGCCACGTCCCGCGGCACGCCGGGCCCGGACAGCCCCACCGCCAGGAGCGCGACCGCAGGCGCCCCGGGCCGGCCCAGCGGCACCGCCAGGAAGCCGCCCGGAAGCACGTTGCCTTCGAAGGCGTCCGCCGCCAGCCACCGGGCCCCGGGCCGGGTGTGGAAGGGGGCCAGCGCGGAATCCGGCTCCTCCCAGGCCCGCCCGAGCGCCGCCTGCTGGGCGCCCGTCAGCCCCTCGCTGGCCAGACACCCGGGCACCGTCCCGCCGTCGCCTGGACCCAGGCACGCGACCGGCGCGCCAGTCTGCCGGGAGAGCCACTCCACCACCGCCCGCGCACAGGCGACGGCGGACTCGCAGGCGAGCAGGTGCTCGGCGAGCACGAGGCGTGCCCCGGCATCGGCTTCGGCGGGGGGCAGCGGGGCTGGAGACGCCACGTACTTACGCTCCGGGTGAGGGTTCACGCGGTGGGAGTCCGCGTTCCGGCGAGTCTGCGGTGCGGACCTCCGAAAATGCCACCACGATGCGCGCCTCCCCCTCCAACGGGGCGGCGCGCCCCGAAGTCCCCAGGGCCCGCGCATCGAAGCGCAGCCCCCGGTCCAGCATCCGGTCCAGCAGGTCCACCAGGCTGGCCGCGCCAGCGATGCGTTCCACGGGCATCTCGACACCGCTCCTTGGCCCGCCCGGCGCGCGGACCCCCGGCCTGGGTGTTCTAACGCGCTGGGGTTGGTGTGCCCCAGCCTCTCCCGCGCCCGGGGCATGACTTGCCAACACCCGGGGCAGGGGTCTGTTGGATCGCGCACACCCCATGCCAGGCAGGCGGCCGGTCAGGCCACGGCAGGCGCGGCTTATGCCCTGGGGGGCGGATTCCTAGCCTTGAGCCATGAATGACGAGCGCCTGAACAAATCTCTCTGGACGGTGACCACCCCTCCCCGGGACTTCCCCACCCTGCCGGGCGACCTCGCGGTGGACGTGGCCATCATCGGCGGCGGCATCGCGGGACTGACGACGGCCTGGCTGCTCAAGCGCGCCGGCAAGAAGGTGGCGGTGCTGGAGATGCACCGCGTCCTCTCCGGCCAGACGGGCCAGACGACCGCGCACCTCACGGAGCTGCTGGACACGCCGTACACCACGCTCCTCCAGGACTTCGGTGACAAGGGCGCGCACCTGGCCGCGTCCTCCAGCCGGGCCGCCATCGAACAGATTGCCTCGCTGGTGGAGTCGCTCTCCATCCCGTGCGGCTTCACCCGGGTGCCGGCCTTCAAGTACGCGGAGACCGACAGCGAGCTGCGCGAGCTGCTGCTCGAAGTGTCCGCCGCGAGGCAGGTGGGGCTCCTGGCCTCCTTCACCAAGGACGTGCCCCTGCCGTTCCCGGTGAAGGGCGCGCTGCGGGTGGAGGACCAGGCGTTGTTCCACCCGCGCGAGTACCTGCTCGCGCTCGCGGACGCCCTCCCCGGAGACGGCTGCCACCTGTTCGAGAACACGAAGGTGGTGGACCTGTACGACGGCACGCCCTGTCGCGTCGTCACCGAGCGGGGCACCGTCACCGCCCAGGTCGTGGTGGAGGCCACCACCACGCCGCTCAACCGCGTGGCGATGCACACCCGGCTCTACCCCTACCGCACCTACGCGGTGGCGGGGCCGCTGGAGGGGCCCCTGGAAGCGGGCCAGTACTACGACAGCCAGGACCCCTATCACTACATCCGCACGCAGCAGGTGGACGGCGTGCCGTACGTCATCGTGGGCGGCGAGGACCACAAGGTCGGAAGCGAGGAGGACACGGCCTCATGCTTCACCGCGCTGGAGGAGTACGCGGTGAAGCACCTGCCCGTGAAGCAGCTCACCCATCGCTGGTCGGGACAGGTCATCGAACCCGCGGATGGCCTTCCCTCTATCGGGCGCAACGTGGGCAGCCGCCACGTGTACGTGGCCACGGGCTTCTCCGGCACGGGCATGACGTTCGGGACGCTGGCCGGCATGGTGGTGTCGGACCTCATCCTCGGCAACGAGAACCCCTACGCCGCGCTGTACGCCCCGGGCCGCGTGAAGCCCAAGGCCAGCGCGAAGGACTTCATCCAGGAGAACGCGGAGGTGGCCTTCCGCTTCGTCGCGGACCGCCTGGCGAAGCCGGACGGGCGTCAACTGGCGGACGTCGCCCCCGGCGAGGGGAAGATTCTCGAAGTGGAGGGCCGCAAGGTGGCCGTCTACCGCGAGGACGACGGCACCGCGCACGCCGTGTCCCCCGTGTGCACGCACCTGGGGTGCCACGTGCACTGGAACAACGCGGAGCGCTCCTGGGATTGCCCGTGCCACGGCGGCCGCTTCAGCCCCACCGGCCGCGTGCTCAACGGCCCCGCGATGAAGGATCTGCCGTCGCGGAAATTGCCGGTGAAGTGAGAAGTGCGGGTGGGTGACTTCCATTCACGGGCCTCCACCCCCATCTATCAGCACCGGAATCCGACTCACCCTGGGGGACGACATGAACGCACTGGATCTTCTGAAGCAGCAGCACGAGGAAGTGGCCAAGCTCTTCAAGAAGTACGAGAAGCTCGCGGACCACGACGACGGGCAGCGGCAGGAAATCTTCGAGCAGGTGGCGGACCGGCTGGGCGCGCACGCGAAGATTGAAGAGCTGTACTTCTATCCTGCGCTCAAGAAGGAGGACACCGAGGACGAGCTGCGCGAGGCGGTGGAGGAGCACCTCGTCGTCAAGCGCCTCATCGCGGACCTGCTGGAGATGGAGGCGGACGACGAGGAGTTCGACGCCAAGATGAAGGTCCTCCAGGAGAACGTGGAGCACCACGTCGAGGAGGAGGAGAAGGACCTCTTCAAGTCCGCCCGCAAGCTCATGAGCAAGGAGCAGCTGGAGGACCTGGGCATCCAGATGGAGGAGGAGTTCGACGCGCTGATGGACGGCGAGCCGCGCATGGACGTGCCGGAGGAGACCGACCGCGCCGCGCCCATCTAGGCGGAGCGCGTGGGAACGGGGTTGCGCGTGGCAGGGGGCCGGGCAGCATGCGGCCCATGCCGCGCGCTCCCGCCCCGTCCCCTTCGTTGCTCCCAGAAGCGTACACGCCCGCCGTGCGGCGCTCGCTGCTCAAGGCCGACCCGACGCTCGGGCCCCTCTTCAAGACGGTGGGCCCCTTCCGCATGGAGCGCAGCCCACTGCACAGCCCCTTCGAGGCGCTGGCGCACTCCATCGTCTACCAGCAGCTCCACGGCCGCGCGGCGGCGACCATCTTCGGGCGGGTGTGCGAACGGGTGGGGCAGGGCAAGGGCTTCACGCCGGAGAGGCTGCTCGCGCTGCCGGACCTGAGCCTGCGCGAAGCAGGCCTGTCCGCGAACAAGCTGCTGGCCATCCAGGACCTGGCGCGCAAGACGGTGGATGGCACCGTGCCGCCGCTCGCCCGGGTGCGCCGCATGTCCGACGCGGACCTGATTGAGCACCTCACGCAGGTGCGAGGCATTGGCCAGTGGACCGTGGAGATGCTGCTCATCTTCCGCCTGGGCCGGCCGGACATCCTGCCGGTGGACGACTACGGCGTGCGCAAGGGCTTCATGGTCATGAACGGCCTGAAGGAGATGCCCAAGCCCAAGGCGCTGCTGGCCTACGGCGAGCGCTGGCGCCCGTACCGCACGGTGGTGAGCTGGTATCTGTGGCGGGCGGCGGACCTGCCCGTGGGCACCTTCGCCCCGTTGTAGGACCGCCCGGCGACCTGGCCCTCGGGGCAGACCGTCCGTTGTCGTGGCGCGCGGCCGTCCTCACCCCTAGGGGACGGAGGAATCAACGCGCATGCGTGCACTCACCTATCAAGGTCCCTACCGCGTCCAGGTGGAGCAGAAGCCCGATCCGCGCATCGAGCATCCCCAGGACGTCGTCCTCAAGGTGACCCGCTCAGGCATCTGCGGTTCGGACCTGCACCTGCTTCACGGGCTGGTGCCGGACACGCGCGTGGGCTGCACCTTCGGCCACGAGTTCACCGGCGTGGTGGAGGAGGTGGGCGGCGAGGTGTCTCAGCTCAAGAAGGGCGACCGCGTGGTGGTGCCCTTCAACATCTCCTGCGGCACCTGCTTCTACTGTCAGCGCGGCCTCACCGGGAACTGCGAGAACAGCAACCCGGGCAGCGACGTGGCGTCGGGCGTGTATGGCTATTCGCACACCACTGGCGGCTTCGACGGCGGGCAGGCGGAGTACGTGCGCGTGCCCTTCGCGGACGTGGGGCCCATGAAGATTCCGGACGGCATGGACGACGAGTCCGTCCTCTTCCTCAGCGACATCCTGCCCACCGGCTACCAGGCCGCGGAGATGGGGGAGATAAAAGGCGGGGAGACGGTGGTGGTGTTCGGCGCGGGCCCCGTGGGCCTCTTCGCGATGAAGTCCGCGTGGCTGATGGGCGCGGGCCGCGTGGTGGCGGTGGACCACCTGCCGTACCGCCTGGAGTTCGCGCGGAGGTTCGCCCACGTGGAGACGGTGGACTTCAAGCGGGTGGGCGACATCGTCCTGCACCTGAAGGAGCTGTTCGAAGGCCGGGGCCCGGACGTCTGCATCGACGCGGTGGGCATGGAGGCGGAGGGCTCGCGCGCGCACCGCGTGCTGGGCCTGGGGCTGAAGCTGGAGGCCGGCGCGCCCACCGTCATCCAGTGGTGCATCAACTGCGTGCGCAAGGGCGGCAACATCTCCATCATCGGCGTGTACGGGCCGCCGTGGAACTTCATCCCCATTGGCACCGCGATGAACAAGGGCCTGACGCTGCGGATGAACCAGGCGAACACCCGGCGCTACATGCCGCACCTGCTGGAGCACATCCAGAAGGGGCGCATCGACCCGAAGGCCATCATCACCCACCGCTTCCCGCTGGAGGAGGCGCCGGACGCGTACGAGCTGTTCTCCGACAAGCAGGACGGCTGCATCAAGTGCGTCCTCATGCCCCACGGTCATGCCTGAGCTGAACCCCACCGAAAAACAGGAGGCACGTCCATGCCCCAGAAGACACCGCGCAAGCCAGGCGCCGCGAAGCCCCGTGCGAAGTCGAAGCCGGAGCCGACGGACATCGCCGTGGACCTGGATCCGTCCCAGCGTCCGGGCGTCCCGATGGAGACGGCGCCGCAGCCGCTGGCGGGGGCCCGGGTGCCCATCGCGTCCCAGCACGCGGACGTGCCGGTGTACAAGCACGCGGGCCGCAAGCAGATGCCGCCGGTGTTCGGCACCGCCCAGCCTCCGCGGGGGCTCAGTGGCCTGCTGCGAAGGGCCGCCTATGCGAAGCCGGACCACCACCCCGGGCACTGGGTGCTGCTGCTGCTGGCGGACCGGGTGGACGTCTGGGAGCACCGCGTGAAGAGGTCGCTTCCCTGGGCTGCGCCCTCGGCCGTGGTCCTCGCCGCCGGCCTGATGTGGCGGGCCCGCCGCGCTTGAGGCGGCGGGCCGCGCGGGAGGCCTTAAGCGTCCCGGCCGTTGTAGGGCATGGGGGTGAGCGTGGAGAGGTCCACGCCGTCCAGGCAGCGCACGTTGATGGCGAACATCCGCTTGCCATCCGGGCCCACGCCGGTGCCGTAGGACTCCACGCCGCAGTTGGAGCAGAAGAGGTGGTCGATGACCTTCTTGTTGAACTGGTAGAGCTTCTGGTTGTCCACGCCGGCCAGGGGCTTGAACTGCTCCGGGGGGACGAAGGTCAAGAGCAGGCCGCGCTTGTGACAGATGGAACAGTTGCAGCTCACCACCTGCGCCAGGTCCGTCCGGGCCTCGTACTGGACCTGTCCACAGTGGCATGCACCCGCGTACGTCTTCATCTCCGCCATGTCGCTTCCTCCAGGGGTTCGTGGGAGCCGGGCCGGAGCCTGCGCTCCGCCCACCCGGACCGTGGCGCGAATCAATGACAGAGGTGGCGGGGACCGCAAGCGACCCCGGGAGCACAGCCGTGCCCCGGGGTGCTTTTGCGGCGGTGCGTCAGGACTTCACATCAGTCAGAGGTGGTCATCACGGAGACCATCCGCACGAAGCGGCGGTCGGTGCTCACCGCGGCGATGACGTAGCCGGCCGTGTAGCCCGGCGCGCCGCAGCCCCGGCAGCTCCAGCCGGTGACGTAGAGGCGGTTGCTGTTGCGGGAGATGGCCGTGATGAAGGCCGTCGCGCCCTCCACCTCGTCCACCGTCGGGGTGGCGGAGAAGATGTTGCCGCTGAGCCGCGCGATGAGCTCCTTCACGGTGATGGGCTCGAAGATGCTGCTCTGCGGACCGAAGTAGGAGCTGAACGCTTCACCCAGGGTGGCCTGGTTCGCGACGCCCTGCCCGTTGGCGATGTAGCCCTCCTGGATGCGCGAGGCGTTGGCCAGCGGGCCGGTGGCGCCGTACAGCGACGCGGCGGTGCCGGCGACCGGGCTCAGGTACAGGGGCGCGCCCACCGGGTTCGCGTCGTTCAGCTCGTAGAAGTCCGCGAAGTACTTCGCCGCGGTGCCCGTCAGCGACTGCTGGAACGGCGTGTCGTTGAGGCGGGTGGTGAGGTAGGCGCGCTCCGCGCTGTCCACGCCGGTGGGGCCGCCGGTGTCGTTGAGGAACGCGTCGAGCGCGGTCTTGAGCTCCGAGCGGATGACGGTGGCGCCGCCGGGGCTGGTGGTGCCGCGCGCGGTGGTGATGCTCGCCTCGAAGGCGGGGATGCTGGTGGTGGACGTGGCGAGCGCCGTCGGCGCGGTGAGCAGGACGAGCCCGCCCAGGAGCGACTTCATCGACTTGTTCATCATGGGAACCAGAACCTCTTCACTCGCGGGGCCGGGGGACCGGCGCCCGTGTTCGGGGGGAACTTCAGACGACGCGGTGGCAAGTACCACGCGCCCCTGACAGGTCCGGCGTGAGGTTCCGGTGACACGCGCCCCCGTGACACGTCCGTGATGAACGGCGACGGGCGTGACGGAAATGTTTCACGACACGGGCTGGGTCGTGGGGGCGGGGCTGTTGCGGCGCAGGGGCGCGAGCAGCGCGAGGAACGCGGCGGACAGCGCGACGCCCAGCAGGAACACGTTCGGGTAGCCCCAGCCTCCGAACTTCGGATCCGCGAGCAGTCCCGCCAGGGGCCCGGCGGGGGCCTTGCCCGCGACCTCCACACTGGCCAGCAGCGTGTAGTGCGTGGCGCCGATGCGGCGGTCGGTGCGCGACATCATGAAGGCGAACATCACCGTGGTGAGCGCGCCGCCGAAGAACTCCTCGGTGAGGGTGACGCCCAGCACGCCCGCGTCGCTGACGCCCACCTGCGTGAGCAGCCACCGTCCGGCCAGGGGCAACAGGCGCAGCGTCCCGGTGAGCGCCACCGCGCCCAGGAGCGGCAGGCGCGCGGCGATGAGCCCGCCACACGTGGAGCCGATGAGCGACGCGGCGGTGCCCCACGTGCCCACCCACAGGCCAATCTGGGCGGGCGTGTAGCCGGCGTCCACGAGGAAGGGCTTGTAGAGGACGTCGGACATGGACTCGCCCAGCTTGTACGTGCCGATGAAGAGCAAGAGCCACCCGGTGCCCGGCACGGTGAGCGCGGACTTGAGGCGCGTCAAGAGCACGGGCCAGTCCAGCTTCGGCCCGGCGGGCCCCTCCTGCTCACGCGGGGGCGGCTCGCGCACGAAGAGGACGACGGTGAAGACCGTGAGGCACAGCGCGGCCATGACCAGGAACAGCCCCGACCAGCCGATGCGCGAGCTGGCCCACACGAGCAGCCCGCCGCCGGTGAGCATGCCCAGCTTGTAGCCCACGACCTGCGCGGTGTTGCCCGGGCCCAGCTCCTCCGGGCGCAGCAGGTCCACCGCGAAGCCGTCCACCGCGATGTCCTGGGTGGCGGCGAAGAGGTTCATCACGAAGATGAGCCCCAGCAGCAGCGGCAGCGAGTCCCGCTGCGCGGCGAAGGCGGCGCCCACGCACGCCAGGGCCAGGCCCGCCTGCATGGGCAAGATCCAGGAGCGGCGCCGGCCCACGCGCTGGGAGCCGTAGCGGTCCACCAGCGGGGCCCACAGCGCCTTGAGCATCCACGGCAGCGACAGCGCGCCGGCGAACCCCAGCGCGGCCAGCGAGACGCCCCGCGTGCGCAGGTAGACGGGCAGCGCCGTCACCTGGAAGCCGAACGGAAGTCCCTGCACGAAGTAGAGGGCGCACAACAGCCACAGCCGGGACGGGATGCGTCGCATGGTCGTGGGGGCAGCCTATACTCCCGCCCTTCCAAACGCGTGTGGTCGGGAACGAAGAGGGGCGCATGTCGGAGCAGGCCGGAACCGAGTCGGGAATCATCGTCGTGGAGCTGTCCGCCGACCACGAGCTGGAAGCGGACCACGTGGACGCGGTGGTGGAGGTGAAGGCGTCCGCCTTCTTCACCGGCAACGCGGCGTTCACCAACGCGAGGGAGGTGGTGGTGCTGGTGCGCGCGCTGGAGGAGCTGGGCGTGCCCCGCACGGCCGTGACCCTCCAGTCGGTGCAGGCGGAGATGTCGGAGGGGCTGCTCACGCGCTCGTCCTCGGCGGTGTACATGCTGCGCATCCGGCTGGAGCAGGTGGAGCGGCTGGGGGACGTGCTCGCGGCCTTCAGCACCCTGAAGCAGGCGACGCTGCGCGAGCTCAAGTGGGGCTACTCGCGCGAACTGGAGTTCCGCCAGGACTGGCTGGAGGCGCTGGCGCGCGAGTCGGTGAAGAAGGCCCGCCGCGTGGCCGCCGGGCTGGGCGTGAAGCTCGCGGGGCTGCACCGCTTCTCCGAAAAGACGCTGGAGTCGCACCTCTTCGCCACCGGGCGCGGGGGTTACAACGCCGGTGATGAGGGCTCCTCCGTGCCGATGTATCCGGGGGGCAGCTACACCAAGGGCCGCGTGGCGCTGGGCTTCCCGCTGTCGCACCGCAAGAAGGTGCACGTGATGGCCACGGCGGAGTTCCGCAGCGTGCCGACCCCGGAGTCCTGACCGGGGCCGGCGCTGCCGGGTTTCAGGTCGCGGGCGTGTGCTGGAGCACCAGCGCTTCCAGTCGCTGCAGCGCCTTGTCCAGCGTCTCCCACGAGGGGCCGAAGGACAGGCGCACGTAGCTGCGGAAGCGCGAGGCCCGGGCGCGGCGCTTGCCCGGGTTCACGTCGAAGAACTCACCGGGCACGGTGATGACCTTGTGCTCCAGCGCGGCGCGGAAGAAGGCCATGCCGTCGTTGAGCGGCGCGGGCAGTCCGGACAGGTTGCCCCAGACGTAGAACGTCCCGTCCGGCGCCCGGTCCGTGCGGATGCCCAGCCGCTCCAGGCGCGAATGGAACTTGTCGCGCTTCTCGCGGAAGGTGGCGTGGATGGCGCGCGTCTCCGCCACCACCGGCTCCTCCTGGAGCAGCGGAATCGCCGCGCGCTGCAGGGGCCGGCTGCCGCCGCCGTCCAGGAAGCTGCCCGCGCTCGACACGGTGTCGATGACCTGCTTCGGCCCCACCGTCCACGTCATGCGCCAGCCCGGGTAGCGCCAGTTCTTGGTGAGCCCGTCGAAGAGCACCACCGGGTCGCGGTTCACGTCCTCCACGTAGCGGGCGGCGCTCTCCACCGGCAGCACGCCCGGACGGCCCGTCCAGATGTAGTGCGAATAGAACTCGTCGATGAGCAGCGAGCACTCCAGCTCGCGCGCGACGCCCACCCACCGCGCCAGTTCGTCGCCCTGCACCAGCTTGCCGGTGGGGTTGCACGGGTTGGAGAAGAGCAGCGCGGACAGGCCGCGCCCCTGGATTTCGCGGCGCAAATCCTCGTGGGTGAAGGCGTAGCCGCGCGAGCCCTCCAGCAGGATGGGGATGGCGGTGAACGCCTTGAAGACGTCCAGCAGCTCTTCGTATGCGGTGTAGTCGGGCAGGAAGTGGCCCAGGTTCACGCTGCCCAGGCTGGCCGCGGCGCGGGTGAGGGCCGCGCGGCCACCGCCGGACAGACACACGTTCTCCGCGCTGTACTGGCTGGGCAGGCCCTTGCGGTAGAGGCGGTTGTAGAGGCTGGCGATGGCCTCCCGCACCTCCCACAGGCCCGCGACGGGCGCGTACTCCTGGTCCGCCATGTCCACCGTCACCTGGCTCACGCGGGGCGGGGCGCCGGGCAGGTCGCCCGTCTCCGGCTGACCCTGGCCCAGGTTGCACCAGTCCGGGTCGCCGGGACGGTAGCCGCGGCGGGTGGCCTCGGCGGTGACGAAGATGACGCCCGTGCGGGGCACGGTGCGGAAGGCATGCAGGGGGACGCTGTCGCTCACGGGGGGCACGCTAGCGCGCCCCCCACTTCGGTGCAGCCTCCCTGTTTCAGCCTTCCAGGGACGCCCGCAGGAACCAGGCGTGCTTCTCGAACTCGGTGATGATGCCGGTGAACAGGTCCACCGTGTCCGTGTCCTGGTGCCCCTCCACCTGCTTGCGGCTGTCGCGCAGGCCGGCCAGGTACACCTCGATGCGCTCGGCCAGCAGCTTCACGTGCTCCAGGTCGCGGGAGGTCTCCTGCGGGTACTCAGGCAGGCGGCTGTGCGTGCCCACGTGGCGGCTGGTGCCGTACGCCCGGCCGCCCAGCGTCACGGCGCGCTCCGCGATGGAGTCGTTGTGGTTGGCGAGGCTCACCGCGAAGGTTTCAAACAGCGGGTGCAGGGCGGCGAACTGCGGGCCCTTGATGTTCCAGTGGGCGACCTTGATCTGCGAGTGCAGGTCCAACCCGTCCGACAGCCGCTCGTTGAGGGTGGCGGAGATGGCGGTGCGGGCCTGCTCGGAGAGGGGACTCGGGCTCTTGTAGAGGGCCATGGGGGACTCGTGCCTTTCGAAGAGAGGGGTGGAAACAAAGCGCCCCCCGGTGTTGCCACCGGAGGGCGCCAGGAACTTCATGTCACGGAGCGCAGCGGACCCTTACGACTCCAGGCCCACCGCCGCCGCGTGGATGACGCTGGCGATGCGAACCGCGTCGTGCACGTGCTCCTCGGTGAGGCCGCCATCCAGCACGACCTTCTCGTGGGACTGGATGCACATCTCGCAGCCGTTGATGGCGCTGACCGCGAGGCAGACCAGCTCGAAGTCCACCTTGTTCGTCAGCACCTGCGCGAGCCGGTTCATCCGCAGTCCCGCCCGCTTGGTCGAGTACGACTCCTTCCCGATCATGTGGCGGAAGCGGTAGAAGACGTTGTTCATCGCCATCAGCGAGGCCGCCGCACGTGCGTCCTCGATGACCGGCCCGGACTTCTCACCCAGCGCCTGCTTCGCCTCGTTCAGCATCGCCTCCTTCAGCCGGTCATTCCGAGCGGCGAAGGCGCATGCCACGGCCGTACCCCAACGCTGCTCCGGGGTGAGGGTCGTGCTCTCCAGGACGGCGGAGAGGTTGAGGCGGGTGTCCTTGTGGGCATCCGCGAGTTCACTGCGGACGACTTCGAGCGAGGCCATGGTGGGTTACCCCGCCTTCGCCAGCTTCGAGGTGAGGGTCTCCTCACCCTTCTGCCAGTTGCACGGGCACAGCTCGTCCGTCTGGAAGGCGTCCAGCGTGCGCACGTACTCGCCCACGTTGCGGCCCACGGACAGGTCGTTCGCGGACACGTGGCGGATGATGCCCTCGGGATCCACGATGAACGTGGCGCGCAGGGCCACGCCCTCTTCCTTGTGCAGGATGCCCAGCGCGGCGGACAGCTCGCGCTTGACGTCCGCCAGCATGGGGAAGGGCAGGCTCTTCAGGTCCGGGTGGTGCGTGCGCCACGCGTGGTGCACGAACTCGTTGTCCGTGCTCAGGCCCAGCACCTGCGCGTCGCGGTCGTTGAAGTCCTTGTTGCGCTTGCCGAACTCCGCGATCTCCGTGGGGCAGATGAACGTGAAGTCCTTCGGCCACGCGAACAGGATGAGCCACTTGCCCTTGTAGGTCTCGTTCGTGATGTCCTGGAACTCCTTGCCCTTCTCCAGGCTCACGGTGCCCTTCAGCTTGAAGTTCGGAAGCTTGTCGCCGACGGTCAGCATGGATTCGACTCCTTGGGATGGGGGGCGGGCCATCGTGGTCCACCCCAGAGGTTGTGGTTGCTACGGTGTAAAGCAGCTCCCGTGCCAGTGCTTCAACTTCTATGATTCCAGGGGTTTGCGTCAGACCCTCGAATCCGCACCGGCGGGGCGGTGCTGCCGGGAGGGTGAATAACGAAATCCCGGTGCTTGTCGCCACTGCAATTTCGGTGGGCCGCTATTATCGGTAACACATGCCGGATGAACTGATGGGGCGCCACCCGGAAGTGACGCAGGATGCTCGGGAGCTGGTCGAGCTGGCAACCACCGAAGAGGGGGTGGGGGAACTTCTCCGTCGGGGACTGGACTGGCTGACGCGCGTGGTCCCCTTCGACCTGGCCACGCTGTTCCTCCTCAAGGAGGGAAAGCTGGAGGCGGTGGCTGCGCGTGGGCCGCTGGCGAACCAGGCGGTGCGCAAGCACTCGCTCCAGCTGTCGGACTTCCCATCATTGCGGCAGGCGCTGGAGACGCGGCGCGCGCGGGCGTTCACGGAAGAGGACCACGCGCACGGGGATGGGGACCCGTTCGACGGGGTGCTGGACCTGCCCGCGGGCCACTCGTGCATGGTGGTGCCGCTGTGCGCGGGGGAGCGCTGCTACGGCGTGCTGACGTTGGATCGCGCGGAGTGCGTCGCGTACGCGCAGCCGGTGGTGGACCTGGTGGAGGTGTACGGGCAGATGCTGGCCACGGCGCTCCAGGGCGCGGAGAAGCAGGTGGTGGTGGAGCGGCTGCACCGCCAGGACCACGAGCGCGCCAGGCTCCTGGAGTCGCAGCTGGGCGGGGACTCGGAAGGCATCCTGGAGACGTCGCTGAGCCCGGTGATGCGGGACCTGTCCCGGCGCGCGCGGCAGGTGGCGGAGACGGACACGCCGGTCTTGATTACCGGTGAGACGGGCACGGGCAAGGAGCGGCTGGCGCGGGCCATCCACCGCTGGAGTTCGCGCAGGGACCAGCCCTTCGTGTCGCTCAACTGCGCGGCGATTCCGGCGGGCCTGCTGGAGAGCGAGCTGTTCGGCCACGTGAAGGGCGCCTTCACCGGGGCGAACCGCGACCGGGCGGGCCGCTTCCAGATGGCGAACGGGGGCACGCTGCTCCTGGATGAGATTGGCGAATTGCCCGTGGAGCTGCAGGCGAAGCTGTTGCGCGCGCTCCAGGAGAAGGCATTCGAGCCGGTGGGCAGCGACAAGACGGTGAAGGCCGACGTGCGCATCCTGGCGGCCACGCACGTGGACCTGCACCAGGCGATCGCCCAGAAGCGCTTCCGCGAGGACCTGTTCTATCGCTTGAGCGTGTTCCCGCTGCGCCTGCCGCCGTTGCGCGAGCGGCGCGAGGACCTGCCGCAGCTCACGGTGTTCCTGTTGGAGGAGCAGGCGCGGCGCATCGGTCGGCGCGGGATGCGGGTGACGGCCTCCGGGCTGACGCGGCTGGCGGCGTATGACTGGCCGGGCAACCTGCGCGAGCTGGCGAATGCGTTGGAGCGCGCCACCATCCTGACGCAGGGGCAGGAGCTGTCGGCGAATGCGTTCGACCTGCCGGTGGGAGGTGCTCCCGTGGGGGCGCACGTGGCTTCGGTGGAAGCCCCGGCGGCGCTGCCTTCAGGAGCGCCGGTGGCGACGCTGGCGGCGGTGCAGCGCGAGCACATCCTGCGGGTGCTGACGTTGACCCGGGGCCGCGTCTATGGCGACGGCGGCGCGGCGGCGCTGCTGGGGCTCAAGCCGTCCACGCTGCAGAGCCGGATGAAGAAGCTGGGCATCGCGCGGCTGGAGGGGTTCACGGCCGAGGAGGCGTGACGGGCCGGAGGATGCGTCCCGGCCCGGCCTCCGCGCTGGCTCAGTACCAGCGGCTGTCCTCGCGGGCCTCGCGGCGGTCCTCGCGCATCTCCTCACGGTTCTGTGACTGCTCGGCGCGCGCCAGTTGCACCAGGTCCGCCAGCAGCATCCGCTTGCGCATCACGCTGCCGCTGTCCATGCGGCCATAGAGCCCGTTCAGCTCCTGGGCGATGCCGCGCGTCTGCCGCAGGGCGCGGGACTCCTGGCGGGCGTCGCGCACGTCGTCGCGGCGGTCGTCGCGGTCATCCGAGCGGTAGCCGTCATGGCGCACTTCGCGCGTGCTGCCGCGTGCCTCGCGCTTGTCCTGGGCCAGCTCGCGGTGGGACTCGTTCAGCTCCGCCGCGACGTAGTCGCGCAGGTCCTGCTCCACCTGCATCAGGTCGCGCCGGGCGTAGCGGCCGCGGGCCGAGTCGTACCGGGCGAGCAGTGACTCCACCTGACGCAGGTCCTGGCGATCATCGCGCGTCTCGCGCCGGTCCTGCCGCAGCTCCTGCCGGTCACGGCCCTGCTCGGTGGGCTTGCGGAAGTCGCCTGCGTGGGCCAGGGCCGGGAGGGAAAGCGCCATCGTTGCCAGCAGCCACTTCGCCATGGGGTGTCTCCTTCAAGAGCGTGTCTGCCCTGATGGACGGGGCAGGGCGCCGCGCATTCAAAGGAGACGACTCCCCGGCGGGGTACGACCGGGGCC
>NZ_RAWD01000699.1:0-699 GCF_003612065.1 Corallococcus sp. CA047B | reverse complement strand
ACCGAGGAGTCCGCCCCCAAGGCCGGCGCCTCCGTCAGCGACGCGGAAGCGCGCCGTCCCACCACGCAGGTTCCCGCGCCGGTTCCCACCGAGTGGGTCGTGCCCCAGGATGAAGGCGCCCACTCAGCGCGGCGCTACGTGCCCATCGCCATTGGCGCGGCCGTGCTCCTCGCGGCCGTGGGCGTGGTCATCGCCGTGCGCGCTCCGGAGGTCACTCCTCCGGCGGCCGTCGTCGTGGCCACCCCGCCGCCCACGCCGAAGCCCGTCACGCCAGCGCCTCCGCCGGAGGTCGTCGCGGCGCCCGTGGTGGTGACGCCCCCGCCGCCCGCGGTGGAGACGCCTCCGCCGCCCGTGGTGGAGGACGCGCCGGTGAAGCCGAGCGCGCCCGTCGCGAAGAACGTGACGGTGAAGACCGTCCGGGCGGACACCTCCGCGCCGAGCAAGGGCGGGGACTCCGTGTCCGAGAAGGCCCTCAAGGCGCAGATCCTCGCGCTCGCGGATGAGATCCGGGCCAGTCCCCTGTACGCCAACGACAAGCGCCACAAGGGCTTGTCCCAGCAGACCGCGCTCAACACCGTGGACCGTTTCATCACCCTCCTGGAGAACGCGGAGGGCGCGCAGGATCGCGCGCTCATCCTCAAGGACCTCCGCGAGTGGAAGGCGAACTACCTCAGGAAGTAGTCGCCGCCCCTGGCCCCC
>NZ_RAWD01000698.1:0-730 GCF_003612065.1 Corallococcus sp. CA047B | reverse complement strand
GGCTTCGAGGGGTCGGCGACAGGCAGGTGACAGTTCTGGAAGGGGCCGGTGTTCCTGTGTCCGCGAGGGGCGAACACGCCCCGACATGACGGCGGCGCCCCGGGCTTCCCACGCGGGAAGGCACCCGGCGGATGGCCCCATTCGGAAAACAGTCCAGGAAGGTCCAGGCGATGAATCGCAAGGTCGCGGTGTGTGTCGGGGTGATGGTCGCGGTGGCGGGAGGGGTGGCCGGGGCCGAGGAGCCCGCGAAGGTGGCGGCCTCCGTCGAAAGCGCGAACGTGGTGACGGCGCCCTCGGACACGGTGGCCGCGACGTCCGCCGCGCCGGTGGTGATGGTGCGCACGCAGGGTGCTTCCTCCGCGGCACCGGTCGCGGATCCGCGCCCCAGCACCGAGATGCCCTCGGGCACGGAGCCCTCCTCTGCGACGGTGGCGGCGCCCACCACCGTGCCGTCGGCCGCGCCGCTGGTGGAGGCCGCGACAGGGGGGGCGCCGGCCCAGGCCGCGGTGGCCCAGCGCTCGGAGTCGGGTGAAATCCATGTTCCGGCGGTGCTGATGCTGATGCCGCACGTGAGCACCGTGGGCACGGACACGGGCCGCCTGGTGACGACGTTCGCGGTGGGCCTGCTCGGGACGCAGGCGAAGCGGGTGGACGGCCTGGCGATGTCGTTGGGGGCGAACTGGGTGGGGCAGGAGCTGTCAGGGGGACAGCTGGCCGTGGGCGCCAACGT
>NZ_RAWD01000697.1:0-747 GCF_003612065.1 Corallococcus sp. CA047B | reverse complement strand
GGATGGGGCAGTTCACGGCGGGGTGGCCCAGGATGAACTTGAGGAAGAACTGGGCCCAGCTGGTGCAGTCGAAGTCCGCGGCCCAGGCCGGCAGGGCGCGGCCCTTCATCTTGCGGAAGAGGTTGCCCTTGTCGAAGGGCTCCATCACCAGCACGGCGACGCCGTGCTCCTTCGCCGCGGGCAGCAGGCGCGCCTCCGCGTCGCGCATCGCGAGCGAGTAGGGCAGCTGCACGAAGTCCAGGGCGCTGCTCTTGATGTGGCGCTCCAGGTCGTCGAAGGCGCTGCGCGCGTAGTGGGTGACGCCGATGTAGCGGATCCTCTTCGCGGCCTTCAGCTCGCGCAACACGGGCAGGTGGGTGTCCACGTCGAGCAGGTTGTGCACCTGCATCAGGTCCATGCGGCCGTGGCCCATGCGCTGGAGCGAGGCCTGGATTTGAGCGGCGCCCTCGGCCTTGCCGCGCGTCCAGACCTTGGTGGCCAGAAAGGGCGTCTTCTCCTGGCCGGACTGCTTCAGCAGGTCGCCCACCACGGCCTCGGAGCGGCCGTACATGGGCGACGAGTCGATGAGGCGCGCGCCCGAGGCGAAGAACTTCTGGAGGACCTGGGCCAGTGGGGCGCGTTCGTTCGCGGCGCCGCCGACGTCGAAGGTCTGCCAGGTGCCGAGGCCGATGACGGGCAGGGCCTCGCCCGAGCTGGGGATGGGACGGGTGAGCATGCGGGGACCTGGGGCGGTGGCGGGAGTCTGGG
>NZ_RAWD01000696.1:0-500 GCF_003612065.1 Corallococcus sp. CA047B | reverse complement strand
CACGTCCTGGAGGAAGCGCTGACCGCTCTGGCGGGTCGCTTTTGTCAACTCCTCGGTGTCAACCTTGATAGGGGGACGCAGGAGTTGAGCGGGCCGGGCAAGGCTCGCGACAGAAAGTTCGATGTCCGGCCCGACGCGCCGGAGCACCAGTTCCAGATGCGCATCCGTCAACGAAACCTGGGCCATGCGGCGGGCGCCGACGTGCAGGGCCGCCACGGCCTCCACCAGAGCGGGAATGACCTCCGCCAGGGGCTCTTCCACGGCCCCGGACAACAGGTTCACTCCGTCCAGTTCCAGCGCGATGGAATCGAGCGGGGAGGCTGACGGTTCGCGCTTCCAACGCTGTCCGATGCGTATCCGGGTCATTTACGTTCGTTGACAAGCCAGTTTAGCGGTGGCTAGCATCCGCCGCCCATACGGACCTACATTTTTGTAACCGTTCGGAATTCTTGGGGATTACTCGATGACATTTTACGAGGCCGCGCTCCGAGTGCTGGAGA
>NZ_RAWD01000695.1:0-760 GCF_003612065.1 Corallococcus sp. CA047B | reverse complement strand
GGGCGGGCCCGTCAGTGAAGATGCCCGAGCCGCAGGGCGCACCGCGGTGGCACGGGCCGTCGGGCAGTTGCCTCCCCTGCCGCCCGGGCGTCGCCGTGCGCTGATCGTCCTCCCGGACGCCCTGAGCGGGGACCCGACAGAAGTCGTGCGAGGGGCCCAGCAGGAAGCGGGCGCGGGCGTCGGCTGGGCGGGAGGCGGCGCGGGAAACAACCTCCGGTTCGTCAAGACGGCCCAGTTCACGCAAGGACAGGCCTACCGGGATCAGGTGGTGGTGATTGCCATTGATGCCCAGGAGCCGATCGGCGTCGGCATCCAGCATGGCTGGTATCCGTACGGCCCACCGACCCAGGTCACCAAGGCCCGAGGCACGACCGCCATCGAACTCGACTACGAGAGCGCGTTCGAGGTCTACCGGCGCACGGCCTCCAGCCGGGGAGTCGAGCTGGACATGGGGGACTTCGCCAGCTTCGCGATGACCCACCCGCTGGGGATTCCCCAGGCCAGCGGAGAGTTCGTGATCCGTGACCCCATCTCCGTCGAGTCCGACGGTTCGATCCGCTACGTCGCGGAGATACCGGATGGCTCGCTGGTCCGCGTGATGGAGGGTGCGCGCGCGGACCTGCTCGACGCGGCGGCCGGTGCCGCCGCCATGGCCCGGAAGGCAACGCCTGGCCCCCTGGGCGGCGCGGTGGTGTTCGATTGCGTCTCCCGCTACCTCATCCTGGGGGAGGGGGTCCGGGACGAGCTCTTGAGATTCCAG
>NZ_RAWD01000694.1:0-772 GCF_003612065.1 Corallococcus sp. CA047B | reverse complement strand
GCGTCTGCCCTGGGGATGACTGGGCCCAGGCGGCGCTCGTGGACAACTGCACGGCGAGCACGACGGCCAGGGCGCGGGGGTTCCTGCGCGGAAGAAATGACACGGGGTGTTGCTCCTCGGAACTGGGCGACCGTGGAGCATGACGCTCCACGCGGACCGTCCACCAATGACCTGCTTCACCAGCACGACACGCGGGGACTACGCGTGCGCGGGTGGCGAGGCCTTGGGGGCGGTGGCGAGGACCGCCAGCGGTGCGAACGAGCGCGGAGGCGCGGTGGCCGGGTGGTGGCTCTCCACGCTGGAGGCCGCGCGCAGGACATCTCCGGCGAACAGGGCACCGACCTGCGGGGCGGCCGTGAGCAGCGGGCACGTCTCGTGGTTGGGGCCCGTCGCATCCGCCACCGCGGGCGGCACGGAGGCGAAGGCGGGGGCACGCTCGGCGAACCGCGACAGGGACGGGTTCGCGCGCCGCGCGTCCTCTTCGAACGTCTGGTGCTCCGCGCAGAAGCGGTGCGCGTGCTGCTCCACGTGCAGCGTCAGACCCAACGGCTGGGCACCCCAGAGCGCGATGAGCAACATCGCGGTGAGGCGGGCGAGGGTATGGGCGCGCGAGAGCATCAAGGGGACCCGGCTGGCTTACTGTCGGCCCCCGGGAGTGTCAAGGCAGGCCGGGTGTCGTCCGTGGCGGGGCTTCGCGGGAGGGCGCGACAATCGAACGGTGTTTTCATTCCAGGCAACCCGCCGTGCCGCATCGGCTAGGTTGGGTCCGCCT
>NZ_RAWD01000693.1:0-781 GCF_003612065.1 Corallococcus sp. CA047B | reverse complement strand
GCCGCACGCCGGGGAGCCTTCGCTCGCGACCGCGCCGCGCCTGCTCGACCCGAACGAGGCCGCCCCGGTGGAGGCCCCTGTCCAGGGCGACCTCCTGGCGCTGCCGCACGTGCACGCCCGCCGCGTGGACCACGTGGCCCGCGCCCAGGGCCTCCGTGAGCTGGGCGACCTGTCCGGCGCCGTGACCGAGCTGCGCCGCGCGCTCCATGACGACCCGGGCGACACCGACACCCTGGCGCAGCTCGCGCGCACCGCCCGGCTGGCCGGGGACACGGGGCTGGCCCTGGACGCCTACGCCCGGCTGGCCCAGGCGGAGCCCACCGAAGCGGGGGCCCTGGTGCAGCAGGCGCGGCTGCTGGTGGCGCAGGGTCGCTTCGCCGACGCGGTCCCCGTGGGCGAGGAGGCCCTCCTGCGCAACCCCGAGGACGCGGAGGTGTACCAGGTGCTCGGCCGCGCCCACCTGGGCGCCAACGAGCTGGGCCCCGCCATCCTGCGCTTCCAGCAGGCGGTGCACCTGGATCCGGAGCACGGCCATGCGCTCAACAACCTGGGGTTCGCCTACCTGCGCGCCAGCGACAACGCCCGCGCCGTGGAGGTCCTCACCCAGGCCGCGGCCCTCCTGCCCCACGTGGCCTACGTGCAGAACAACCTGGGCGTCGCCTGCGAGCGCCTGGGACGCCTGGAGGAGGCCCGCGCCGCGTACGCCGCCGCCACCCGGCTGTCGCCCCGCTACGTGCAGGCCCGCGTCAACGCGGAGCGCGTGGCCCGGGCCGACCCCGCC
>NZ_RAWD01000692.1:0-788 GCF_003612065.1 Corallococcus sp. CA047B | reverse complement strand
GGTGTGCGCATGCGGGCCGGCGCGAGGAGCCAGGGAGGAGGCCGGGGCGCGGCGGTGCTGCTGGGTGTGCTGCTGGGGGTGTGGGCAGGCGAGGTCCGGGCGAAGGGACTCCAGGTGGAGTTCGACCTGCAGACACCGCTCTTCCTGGACCGCACGTACCTGTTCGCCTCGCCCAACCGCATCCAGCGCCTGGGGGACCCGAAGTCGCCCGCGCCGTTGCTCATCGAGGGCCAGTTCGCGCCGAACCTCTTCCTGCCGCAGCTGCGCTACGGCGACTTCAAGCAGGACGGGCGGGAGACGCTGTTCTCCCTGGTGTTCACGCCGAAGATCCTGCTGCGGATGTTGAACACGGACAGCAACCCCATCCTGCCGCCGTCATACATGCCGAAGTTCACGCTCCAGGCGGCGCACCTGCGGCTGTTGCATGGCCCGGACCGGGATGGAGCGCCCCGGGTGCTGGCGCTGGGGTTGAACGTCATCGTGGGCCACCACTCCAACGGCGAGGACGGGTGCTTCTTCGCGAACCAGACGGGGACGGACCCGGACTGCACGCCGGCGGAGGGGCAGCTTCCGCTGAACGAGGTGACGGGGAGTTTCTCCACGAACCTGCTGCGCTTCGAGCTGCACGGGCGGCTGGGGTTCGAGGTGGATCCCCACAAGTTGAGCGCCTGGCTCATCGGGGCGAATGCCTTCTACGAACTGAATACGGCGATCGGGCCCGGGGGAATGAGTTCGCAGCAGCGCGCGGTGTATGGGAACCGCTTCCGGCTGGCAGGGGCGCTGTCGCA
>NZ_RAWD01000691.1:0-802 GCF_003612065.1 Corallococcus sp. CA047B | reverse complement strand
GTCTGGGGGGCAGGGGGGCGACCGTGCGGGACGGCCACCCATACCCCGCATGCGCACCCTTCCCGCACACCCCCTTTGCCAACGAGTGAGGATGCGGATGCCGATGGAACGAGCGCAGCGGTTCGTGGACGCCCTGTTGAAACTGGAAGCGGATGGCGACATCGAGTCGCTGCTCGCCCTCTTCGCCGATGACGCCCAGGTGAGCAACGTGGCCTCGCCCAGCGTCTTCACCGGCATCGACGGCGCCCGCCGCTTCTGGACCGAATACAAGGGCACCCTGGGCCAGGTGAAGTCCACCTTCCGCAACGTCATCGAATCCGGTGACCGCGTGGCCCTGGAGTGGGAGACGCAGGGGCAGTCCCACAACGGTGCCGCCATCGCCTACGAGGGCGTCTCCATCATCGAATGGGACGGCGACCGCATCCGGCGCTTCTTCGCCTACTTCGACCCGCACGCCCTGGGACAGGAGCTGTCCCACGACAACGCGCGCCGGTCGGAGGTCCCCGCGACCACTCCGGCTTGACCCTCGCGTGACGTTTCGAAGGCCCGGGGGGTTTGGAGGGGATTTCACCCCCCCGGGGGACTTATCGCTGCTGCAAGGGGTACCCAGACCCTGTGTGCACTCCCGTGCACCCAGCTCGCGAGCCGGGGTAGCGTGGAGGGGCGGCCGCCCCCATTTCGACGGGCCGCGTCGTCCCCCTTTCGGGAACCCCATGATGACCCGCGTCATTGCCCCCCTCCTGGCCGTCCTGCTCCTGGCCGCCTCCCCCGCCAGCGCGGCCAGGAGCAGGACGGCCAGGAG
>NZ_RAWD01000690.1:0-806 GCF_003612065.1 Corallococcus sp. CA047B | reverse complement strand
GGAGCGGGCCTTGCGCATGGTCCGGGCGCTTCAGAAGTAGAGCGTGATCTTCGTGATGAAGAAGTCCGCGAGGCACACGGACACGGAGGTGATGGCCACGGTCTGCGTGGTGGCGCGGCCCACGCCTTCGGTGCCGCCCTCCACCGCGAGCCCCTTGAAACAACCGACCAGTCCGATGACGAGCCCGAACACCGCGCCCTTGATGACGCCGGAGACGAAGTCGCCCATCTGCACCGCGTCCATGGCGCCCTGGAAGAACTGGTCCAGGGAGATGCCGTACTGCGAGCGCACCACCAGCGCGCCGCCCACCAGGCCCACCACGTCCGAGAACACGGTGAGCACCGGCATGACGATGAGACACGCGAACACGCGCGGCACCACCAGCTTGCGCAGCGGGTCCGCGCCGAGCGCGCGGATGGCGTCCACCTGCTCCGTCACGGTCATGGAGCCCAGCTCCGCGGCGATGCCGGAGCCGATGCGCGCGCCCACGGTGAGGGCGGTGAGCACGGGGGCCAGCTCCCGGAACAGCGTCAGGATGACGACGCGGCCCACGGTGTACTGCACGCCGAAGCGGGCGAGGAAGTAGCCGAACTGGAGCGAGATGACGAGCCCGGCGAACGTCGCGGTGAGCAGCGCGATGGGCAGCGAGCGCACGCCCAGGGACTCGGTGTGGAAGATGAGGCCGGCCCAGTCATACGGGGGGCGCACGGCGCGGCTGAACACCTGGCCGGTCATCACCGACAGGGAGCCCAGCGACTCCATGCGCTCGCGGAGGCGCTCCTTGAGGGTGGGGCGCGGGGGATGGT
>NZ_RAWD01000068.1:0-32442 GCF_003612065.1 Corallococcus sp. CA047B | reverse complement strand
CCACCGCGGGCCCCGGTGCCGCCCCCCGTCCTCCCGGGGCTCCCGCCAGCGCGGGCCCTGGCGCCCGACCCGGTCCGCCCGTCGTCGGTGCTCCGGCCCCGGCGGCGTCCGCCACCGCGCCCGGCTCGGACGAACTGCCCGCGCTGCGCACGCTCGCCGCGGCCCTGAAGGAACAGAACCACTTCCAGCGGCTCGGCCTCACTGAACAGACCGACGGCGGCGCGGTGAAGGTGGCCTACTTCCGCATGGCCAAGCTCTACCACCCGGACACCCTGCCCCCGGGCGCGCCGCCGGAGCTGGAGAAGCTCAAGGCGGAGGTGTTCGCGTACATCGGCGACGCCTACCGGACGCTCACCGACGACAAGAGCCGCGCGGCCTACCTGGAGGAACTCAAGAGCGGCGGCGGCGACGGCGTGGACATCCAGTCCATCCTCCAGGCCGAGGAGCTCTTCCAGAAATCCTGCATCCTGGTGAAGGCGCGCAAGTACCCCGAAGCCGTGAAGATGCTCAACGACGCCATCGCCCTCAACGCCGAGGAGCCGGAGTTCTTCGCCTGGCGCGGCTATGCCCGCTTCCTCGCTTCCCCGGACAAGAAGGCCGCCCAGCCAGAGGCGTTCCGGGAAATCCAGGCTGCCATCAAGAAGAACGAGCGCATGGCCCCCGCCCACTACTTCCTGGGCGTCATCGCCAAGCTGAGCGGCGACGTCACCGGGTCCCTCAAGCACTTCAAGCGCACGGTCGAGCTGCAACCGGACCACATCGACGCGATGCGGGAAGTCCGCATGGCGGCCCAAAAGAAGTAGGGTGCGCCCCTTTTCGCCGGTCCGGGGCCTCCAGAGGCCCCGGCACCCGCGCCCTTCTCAAGGAGACATCCCATGCCCCTCACCGGGAAAGAACGCCGCCACCTGCGGGCCCTCGGCCACCACCTGGAGCCGGTGGTCCTCGTCGGCCAGTCCGGCGTCACCGAGGGCGTCATCGCCGCCGTCGAGCAGGCGCTGAACGACCACGAACTCATCAAGGTGAAGATCAACGAAGGCCCGGACGGTCGCCACGAAGTCGCGGACCGCATCGCCGCGGACACCGGCTCGGACCTCGCGCAGCTGCTCGGCCGCACCGCCCTCTTCTTCAAGCGGCGCAAGCTGAAGTCCCGTTTCGAGGACGTCCTCAAGGGCCCCCACGAGCCCAAGCCCGTCGCCAAAACGGCCGACGAGAAGAAGCCGCGCCGCCGTTAGTCGCACCGTTTTCCGGAGGTCGCGGGGAATACAGACCGGCCCGAGCATTTTGTGCGGGCTGAAGCACCGCCGGACCCTCGCGCCGGTCTGCAACAGTCCCTACGCTGTGGGTCTCCCCCCGGAGGTGACGTTGCAGACCCCCTCGTCCGTCCCCCCCACCGCGTCAGGTTGGCAAGACGTGCTGATGCGCCACCTGGAGCCGTTGCTGGGTGGGTTCACCGCGAAGATGGCCATCCAGACCGCCTCGCTGCGGGCCCTGAAGCGTCCCCCCGAACAGGTGGGCGTGCAGGAGCTGCCGCAGTTGCTGGAGGGCCTCAAGCCCATGCTGAACACCTTCATCGGAGCCCTGCACACGAAGGTCATCCTCTCGGAGTTCTCCACGGCCATGGAGAAGCTGCGATGAGCGCCTCCCCTTCTCCGGGCCGCACGTCCGGGTCGGTGGTTCCCTGGCTGGGCGCCGTCGCGGTGCTCCAGCTCATCCACCTGGCCTCGGTGGCCACGGCCCTCCAGGACGCGCGCCGGCTGGCGCTCGTGGGGGACGTGGCGGGCTGGACCGTGGGCCTGCTCGCGGTGCTGGGCACCCTGGCGGCGGCGCTGTCGTTCGCGCCGGGCGACTACCTGCGCCGCGTGTGGGGCCTGCTGACCGTGGGCGCGGGGCTGTCGCTGCTCAGCACGGCGCTGCGCAGCTACTGGATGCACGCGGTGCCGGACGTGCCGTTCGTCGACTCGCCGCTCTTGCCCGTCCGCATGGTCGTCGTGGTGCTGGCCAACGTGAGCACCACGTTCGCGCTGGTGATGCTGGCGCGCACCTACCAGCAGTCGGGCCTCCAGCCTCCGTCCAGCCCGCGCGCGACGCTGCTGTGGGCGGTGGCGGCGGTGTCCGCGCTCGTCGTGGGCGGGCCCGCGCTCGTCACGGCGGTGGGCCACCTGGGCCGGGGCTTCGCGGCCACGTGCACGGCGGTCATCGCGCTCGCGTCCACGCTGGCGGACATGACGACCATCCTGCTCGTCGCCCCCATCCTGCGCGTCGCGTACATGCTGCGCGGTGGGCGGCTGGCCTGGGTGTGGTGGGCCATGGGCGTGTCCGGCGCGGTGTGGCTCTTCTACGACGCGCGGGAATGGCTGGGCATGGTGCTGCCCGGCAACCCCACCGAAACGGTGGAGCTGCTGCGCACGCTGCGCACCTCCGGGCTCGCCATGCTGGGGCTCGCCGGGTGGTTGCAGCGCTCCGCACTCGCCGCGACCCAACGCGAGTCCCGCGCCGGGGCCGCCATCTCCACGAGCTGATCCAACGCGCCGCGTCCGCGTGACGCACGAAGCCGACGGCCCGCTTCCGGTACGCCCGGGGCGGGCCGTCCTCTTTTCACCGCCCGCGCGGCGCGTGGCTTGGGTCAGACTGCGACCTTCCTGGTCTCTCCAAGGAGATGCCTCTCCATGCGAATGTCCCTGGGGTCGCTGCTGGCGGTCCCCCTCATCCTCGGTGGTTGCAGGTCGGCGCGCGAAACCCCGACGGCGCCCGTGGCCCAGGCAGCGCACACGCGCGTGGACTGCGGTCCCGCCATCCCCGGCATGGAGGCGGTGCTCAAGCCCGCCGCCTTCGTCGTGCTGGGGGAGATCCACGGCACGCAGGAGGCCCCCGCCTTCGCCGCGCGGCTCGCCTGTCACGCGGCGTCCTCGGGACAGCCGGTGCGGCTGGCGCTGGAGCTGCCCGTGGCGGAGCAGGCGCGCCTGGAGGCCTGGTTCGCGAAGACGGACGCGACCGCCCAGCAGCTCACCGACAGCGACTTCTGGCGCCGTGAGGTGCAGGACGGCCGGAGCAGCGAGGCCATGAAGCAGCTGCTGGAGCAGGTGCGGGACTGGCGCCACGCGGGACTGCCCCTCCAGGTGGTGGCGTTCGACGCGGGCGGCAAGGAGCGGGATGCCACCATGGCCGAACAGCTCCGGCAGGCGCGCAGCGAGGCACGCCAGGACACCTTCATCGTGCTGGTGGGCAACCTGCACGCGCGCCGCGACGTGGGCGCGCCCTGGAACCCGTCGCTGGAGTTCATGACGCACCGGTTGCTCGTGTCGGAGCCCGGGCTGGTGTCGCTCGACGTCGCCAGGACGGCCGGCTCCGCGTGGGTCTGCCGGGGCATGACGGCGGACACCTGCGGGCAGCAGGCCCTGCGCGGCGTCGGCACGGCGCAACCGGTGGGCGTCGTGCTCCAGAAGAGCGTGGACGACCCGGACGGCTACGACGGCACCTGGTCCGTCGGAGCGATGAGTGCTTCGCCGCCCGCGCTCGGCGCCAGCACGGCGACGCCCGCGCCGCAGTAGCGGGCGCTGTCGGGGGCCTCCGGGTAACTCCCGGCCAGGCCCCGCCCACGCCGTGAAGTGTCGTCTTCCCGCACCCCGGCCGCCGCGCGGTGGCCGGGCTGTCACGGGCCGGGCTACACGTCGGGCACCAACTCGAGGGAAGAGGATCCACCACGATGCTCGCACGCACCTGGCGCGGGGTGACGAAGGCGGAAGACGCCGACGCCTACCTCACCTATCTCCACCAGACGGGCCTGACGCACTACCGCCGCACGCCGGGCAACCTGGCCGCGTACTGCCTGCGCAAGGTGGAGGACGGCCGCGCGGAGTTCCTGCTCGTCACCCTCTGGGAGTCCATGGACGCGGTGAAGCGCTTCGCGGGTGACACGCCGGAGCGCGCCATCTTCTTCCCGGAGGACGACCGCTACCTCATCGACCGGGACGTGCACGTCACCCACTACGAGGTCCCCTTCGCGGAAGGCCAGGCCTTCGTCGGCCACCGCGTCCGCTTCGAGGACTTCCGCGTGGCGGGCCCGTCCGGAGACCTGCGGCTGGTGGACACCGGCGGCGGTGGGAAGTCGCTGCCCGTCGTCTTCGTGCACGGGCTCGCGGGCAATGCCTCCCACTGGCAGGCGCAACTGGAGCACCTGGCCGCCGCGGGCCGCCGGGGCATCGCGCTGGAGCTGCGCGGCCATGGCGGCTCCACGCTGCCGGAGCCGGAGGACTACGCGCTGGAGTCGCTGGCGGGGGACATCGGGGGCGTCGTGCGCGCCCTGGGTCTGCGCCGCTTCGTGCTCGTGGGGCACAGCATCAGCGCGGGCGTGGCGCTGGCGTACGCGGGAGAGAATCCCCGGCAGGTGGCGGGCCTGTTCCTGGTGGATCCGATGACGGACGCCCGGCGCATCCCCGACGCGCAGCGAGACGCCATCCTCGCCTCCCGTGACGCGCCCGACGTGGCACAGGCCCTGCGGCAGGACTGGGCGGAGTCCGCGGGCACGCGGGCGGACGTGCGCGAGCGGCTGCTGGCGGACCTGGAGGCCACCCCGCTCTCCGCGGTGGTGGCGACCCAGCGCTCCTGGGCGAACTTCGATTTGACGGCCGCGCTCGGGCGCTACCCGGGCCCGAAGTTCTCGCTCGTCGCGCCGGACAACGACATGCCGCGCAGCCTCCACCGGCTGGCCGAGGGCGTTCCCCACCAGGTCGTGGAGGGCGCCGGGCATTGGATCCAACTGGACCATCCGGACGCGGTCAACGCGGCGCTGGACGCGTTCCTCACGAAGTCAGCACCAGCTTGACGAGCTCCGGGGGACTGCCCAGCCGCATCGGCGGTCCCCAGAAGCCGCAGCCCCGGCTGACGTAGAGGTGCGAATCGCCCTGCTGGTAGTGGCCGGCGGAGTGCTCCCAGCGCAACCCGATGAGGGCCGTCATGGGGAACAGCTGGCCGCCGTGGGTGTGTCCGGAAATCTGGAGGTCCACGCCCTGCTGCGCGGCGACCTTGAAGTTGGCGGGCTGGTGCGCGAGCAGCACCGCGGCGCGCTCCGGGTCGCGTCCCGCGAGCGCCTTCTCCAGGTCATAGCCCTTCTGGCCCAGGCGTCGCGCGCCGTGCCAGTCGTCCACGCCCACGAGGTCGAACGCGCCGCCCGCGTCCCCGATGCGCACGTGCCGGTTGCGCAGCGAGGTGATGTCGAGCGAACGCAGGTACGCCACCCACGCATCGGCGCCGGACGCATAGTCGTGGTTGCCGGTGACGAAGAAGCGTCCGTAGCGCGCCTGGAGGTTGCCGAGCGCCGCGACGTGGCCGCCCAGCCGGGGCACGGAGCCGTCCACCATGTCTCCGGTGATGGCCACCAGGTCCGGCTTGAGCGCATTGGCCCGGCGCACCAGCTCGTCCATGAAGCGCCGCTGGATGAAGGGGCCCACGTGCAGGTCGGTGAGCTGCACGATGCTCAGGCCCTCCAGCGCGCGGGGCAGCCGGGGGATGCGCACCACCAGCTCCGTCACCTCCGGGGCGGTGAAGGCGCGCCAGCTCCCATAACCGGCAAGCCCCCCACCCAGCGCGAGCGCGCCGCCCGCGGTCGCTTGGGAGAGGAAGCGGCGCCGGTCCGCATCCACGGCGGGCGCGGATACGGGCGCGCGGGCCGCGTCAGGACGCAGGCGACGGCCCAGCCACATCACGGCCCGGCCCACGTCGAGCCCGGCGAGCGCGAGCACCAGACACAGCGCCACGCCCATCCACGAATAGGACACCAGCTCCACGACATCGCCAGGGGCTTCTGGAAGCGTGCGCTCCAGGTAGCGACGGGCCACCAGCACCAGCGTCATGCCCCCCAGCGCGAGCGCGGCGACAAGCCGGGGCACGCGGCGCGGGGTGAGGTTCCACACGAGTCGCCGGAACAGGTACAGGTGCCCCAGGAGGGCCGCCAGCGCGATGAGCAGTGAGAACGGAGACAACGGCATGACGCCAAGCCTCCCGCGCCCCGTGCCTCCGCGCACCTGAATCCGTCAGCGCCCGGCCGCCTGCTGTTCACTGCGCATCCCAGATGAACGGCAGGTCCAGCTCCATCGCGTCGAAGGGCTCCGCCCGAACCGGAGCGGTCCCTGTGTGCGTGAGGAGCAGCGAGTACCGACCGTCCACCAGACCGAACACCTCCAGCGTGAGCGTCGTCGGATCCATCAACCACACATGCCGCACGCCCTCCCGTGCGTACACGGGCAGCTTCGCCTCCCGGTCCAGCTTCCGCGTGGAAGGAGACAGCACTTCACAGACCCAATCAGGAGCCAGCGTGAAGGCCGCGACACGGGGAACACGTGGCATCCGCTCGATGCGCCAACCCACGATGTCCGGAACCAGCACGTCTTCGCGCAGGTGCAGCTCCGGCTCGTCCAGGAACACCCAGCCCCCAGGACCACCCCGCCCCCGCTCGAAAAGTGCAATCAACTCCGCACCAAGCCGGGAGTACGCCAGCGCATGGGGTGAAGCCGGCCGTGGGCTTGCATACAGCTCCCCCGCGACGATCTCCCCCACCACATGCGCCGGGAGCGCCTCCAGGTCCGCATAGCTCGCGGGTTTCTTTCCCATGGATTGTCCCCTGTCCTCGCCGCCCATCACTCTATCCATGAACGCAAGGGGTAGCACGCGCGTCTGACGTGTCAGGGCGTCAACCCCAGCCCCTACCTCACACGTCTTTCCGGGAAGCAGTTCCTTTCCGGCACCCGACACCCCATGCCCAATTCCCTGTTCTGGAATGGGGCCGCGGTTAAGAGCCCGCCGCCCGGCGGCGGACGCCGGCCCACTTCCACGAAAGCCACCCATGGCCCAGCCACTCAAGGGACGTGAAGTCCACCTGAAGTCCCGCCCGAAGGGCGAACCCACGAAGGAGAACTTCGAATTCGTGGAGGCCGCCGTCCCCGAGCCCACCGACGGTCAGGTGCTCGTGCGCAACCACTTCATGTCCGTGGATCCGTACATGCGCGGCCGCATGAACGACGCGAAGTCCTACGTGCCGCCCTTCAAGCTGGGCGAGGTGCTGGACGGTGGCAGCGTGGGACAGGTCGTCCGCTCGCGCTCGCCCGACCTCAAGGAAGGCGACTTCGTCGTCGGCGGCACCGGCGGCTGGCGCGAATACGCCGTGGCCCCCGCGAAGCACTACCAGAAGGTCGACCCCAACGTGGGTCCGCTGTCCGCGTACCTGGGCGTGCTCGGGATGCCGGGCATGACGGCCTACGTGGGCCTGTTCGACATCGGAAAGCCCGCCGCTGGTGAGACAGTGTTCGTGTCCGGCGCAGCGGGCGCGGTGGGCGGCGTCGTGGGGGAGCTTGCGCGCATCAAGGGCTGCCGCGTGGTGGGCAGCGCCGGTTCGGACGCGAAGGTGAAGCACCTGCGCGAACAACTGAAGTTCGACGACGCCTTCAACTACAAGTCCGGCCCGGTGGCCGAGTCCCTGGCGAAGGCGTTCCCGGAAGGCATCGACGTCTTCTTCGACAACGTGGGCGGAGAACACCTGGAGGCCGCGCTGGGCCTGATGAAGAACCACGGCCGCATCGTCCTGTGCGGCGCCATCTCCCAGTACAACGCCACCGCCCCCACTCCCGGTCCGCGCAACCTGATGCTGGCGGTGGGCAAGCGCCTCACGCTCCAGGGCTTCATCGTCTCCGACCACGGCAACCGCCGCGCGGACTTCCTGCGCGACATGGGCGGCTGGCTGCGCGAGGGCAAGGTGTCGGACGTGTCCACCGTCGTGGACGGCCTGGACAAGGCCCCTGACGCCTTCATCGGCATGCTGCGCGGGGACAACACCGGGAAGATGCTCGTACGCCTGGTCAAGGACGCCTGACGCTCGCTGGACAACGTCCGGAACGAACACCACCGGACATCCTCGCCGCGCTCCGTTTTGCACCCCGCAGACGGAGCGCGGGAAACGCGCGGCCTCCGCGACCTCGGGCAGTGTGCACGCCCCCTTGAAGGAGGCAGCACGTTGAGCTCCCAGAAGCAGCCGGACACGGTGCACGTCGACGAGAAGAGCAAGAACACACAGCTCGCGAAGGACCGCTCGGACCCCACGGGCAACTTCCTCACGACGGACCAGGGCATCCGCGTCGAACATACGGACGACTCGCTCAAGATCGGCGCGCGCGGTCCCACCCTGCTGGAGGACTTCCACTTCCGCGAGAAGATGACCCGCTTCGACCACGAGCGGATCCCCGAACGCGTCGTCCACGCGCGTGGCTCGGCGGCGCACGGCTACTTCCAGCCCTATGAGTCCCAGGCGAAGTACACCCGGGCGAAGTTCCTCCAGGACCCCAAGAAGAAGACGCCGGTGTTCGTGCGCTTCTCCACCGTCGCGGGCTCGCGCGGCTCCGCGGACACCGTGCGCGACGTGCGCGGCTTCGCGGTGAAGTTCTACACGGAGGAAGGCAACTTCGACCTCGTGGGCAACAACATCCCCGTCTTCTTCATCCAGGACGGCATCAAGTTCCCGGACATCATCCACGCGGCCAAGCCGGAGCCCCACCACGAGATGCCCCAGGCGCAGACCGCGCATGACTCGTTCTGGGACTTCGTGTCGCTCGTCCCGGAAACCCTCCACATGATCATGTGGACCATGTCCGACCGCGCCATCCCTCGCAGCTACCGGATGATGCAGGGCTTTGGCGTCCACACCTTCCGCCTCGTGGACGACAAGAACGTCGCGCGGTTCGTGAAGTTCCACTGGAAGCCGCTCCTGGGCACGCACTCGCTCGTCTGGGACGAGGCCCAGAAGCTCGCGGGCAAGGACCCGGACTTCCACCGCCGGGACCTGTTCGAGGCCATCGAACAGGGGCACTTCCCCGAGTACGAGCTGGGTTTCCAGATCGTGGAGGAAGCGGACGCGCAGAAGCTGGGCGTGGACCTGCTGGACGCAACGAAGCTGGTGCCGGAGGAGGTCGCCCCGGTGATTCCCGTGGGCAAGCTCACGCTCGACCGCAACCCGACGAACTTCTTCGCGGAGACGGAGCAGGTCGCCTTCTGCGTCGCGAACATCGTGCCGGGCATCGACTTCACGGATGATCCGCTCATGCAGGCGCGGCTCTTCTCGTACCTGGACACGCAGCTGACGCGCCTGGGCGGGCCGAACTTCGCGGAGATCCCCATCAACCGTCCCATCGCGCCGGTGCACAACCACCAGCAGGACGGCTTCGGGCGGCACACGAGCAACGTGGGGCGGGCCAACTACTTCCCGAACTCGCTGGGCGGCGGCTGCCCCTTCCTCGCGTCCCAGCAGCAGGGCGGCTTCGTGCACACGCCGGAGCAGGTGAGCGGGCAGAAGCTGCGCGCGCGTCCCGAGTCCTTCAAGGACCACTACAGCCAGGCGGCGCTGTTCTTCCGCAGCCTCTCCGCGCCGGAGCAGGAGCACCTCATCGACGCCTGCCGCTTCGAACTGGGCAAGGTGGAGTCCAAGGCCATCCAGGAGCGCGTGCTGGAGCACTTCGCGAAGATCGACGCCCTGCTGGTGACGGCCGTGGCCGAAGGGCTGGGCCTGCCCGCCCCCAAGGCCACGCCCGTCAACCCCAAGGGCCCGCCCGCGTCCAAGGCCCTGAGCATGGAGGCCATGAAGCTCACGACGCCTCCGTCCATCCAGAGCCGGAAGATCGCGGTGCTCGTCGCGGATGGCGTGGACGCGGATGAACTGATGGCGGTGCGCAAGGAGCTGGAGGCCCAGGGCGCGCAACTGAAGATCATCGCCAAGCGGCTGGGCACCGTGAAGGCCGCCAACGGCAAGGACGTGGCGGTGGACAAGAGCGCCATGACCACGGCCTCCGTGGAATACGACGGCGTCTTCATCCCCGGTGGCGCCGCGAGCGTCGCCACCCTGAAGAAGGACGGCGAGGCGCGCCACTTCGTGCAGGAGGCCTATCTGCACTGCAAGACGGTGGGCGTGTCCCAGGACGCCGAGGACGTGCTGAAGGCCTGCGAAATCGCTCCGACCGCGCCCGGCATCGTCTCCGGCGCCAAGGCCGGAGCCGGAGCGGCGCTGGCCACGGCGTTCGCCGCGGCCCTCGCGAAGCACCGCCACTGGGACCGCAAGGACAACGACCGCGTCCCGGCCTGAGCCAGGAGCGACACGGCGTCACCGCGTCCACTGCACCGCGGTGACGTCGTAGTGCCGCATCTCCTCGATGTCCGGCACATAGGGCCGGATGGCGGCGAGGAACGGCGGGAAGTGGGCGCTCTTGCGGAAGCCCTGCATGTGGCCTTCCGCGGAGTCCCACTGGATGCGCAGGATGTAGTGGTCGGGCGCGTCGTGGCAGCGCGACAGCTCGAAGCCCAGGCAGTGCGGCGAGGCGCGCAGGCTCTCCTGCGCGGTCTGGTAGGCCGCTTCGAAGTCCTGCGCCCGGGTCTCGGGAATCGTGTAGCGGATGTATTCGACGATCATGCCCTCGAGGATAGGACGTCCCGGGGCTCGGTGCGTCAGCGCGCGTGGGCAGCAGGCGCCTGTCGCCGCCAGTCGGGCGGACAGCCCTCGCGCAGCACCCGGGCCACGGCGAGCGCGCAGGCGTAGCTGCTGGTCATCGGGCGCTCGCACCAGGTGCCGGACGCGTACAGCCGCACCGTGGGCGCATGCTCGACATGGTCCACCGTGTCCGTGCGCCCCAGCAACCGGGCCGTCTTCGCGTCCGCCACCGTCACCACCGCGCCCAGCCCCGCGGGCAGGCACGGCACGGGGCCCGCGGCGCACACCACGACCGCGCCCTGCCGCACCGCGCGCCAGAGCAGCTCCGTGAGGGGCGTTTCGAAGGCGCGGTCCACCGTGCCCAGGCTCAGGTTGATGAGGTCCGGGCGCACGTCGTTCGTCAGCCACTCCAGCGCTTCGAGCAGGCACAGCGAGTCCCCGCGCATCCGCTCATCCAGCACGCGCGCGACGTACCACTCCACGTTCGGCGGGCGGGGTCCTGCGTCCATCAGGAGGCTCAGCACCGCGGTGCCGTGGCCGTGCGTGTCCTCCAGGTCGTCCAGGACAGCGGACCCACCGCGCCACGCGTCCAGTTCCTCACGGGAGTGGGCGCGGGACTCCAGGCGCCGGGCGGCCCGGTCCAGCGTGAAGCTCGCCGCCCCGGCGAGCGGGCCTCCGTGCTGGCGCAGGAAGTCCACCGACACACCGCTGTCCACGACCGCGACCTTCACGGCGACACCTCGTCCGACACCGGATGCCGTCGCGGCGCATCGTCCGTGCAGCCCCAGGCGGGGCGGCGGTGCGAGTCGGGGACGGAGGCAGGGCGACAATCCATGGGAGTCATCCGGGGCGCTCGGGGGACACGCCCCGGACAGGGTGAAGCCCTTCGCTCTAGCAGCTGACGCTGTCCTCGCCCTTCGGCATCTGGAGCTGGGGGTGGTAGGTGCCCTGCCAGTTGGTGCCGTTCCACGTGAAGGCGAAGCCGTTCATGATCGACGAGCCACAGGCGTGGCCGACCAGGTCCTGCGTTCCTTCGACGTCCGCCAGCAGCGCGGACACATCCCTGCTCGTGAACTTCATCGCAATGCCTCCAGGAATCCGAAGAGAGCTTTGGATTCCACGAAACGTTACGGGCCGCCTCTGACAAGCGTCAATCGACGAAGCGGCGCGTGGGACGCAAGGCGGTTAGGGTCTCCCGGTCCAACGCCGTGAGAGGTGTCCCGCGATGAATCCCTGGACCCGCTGGTTTCGCATCCCCTTCTGGCAGCGCGTGCTGGGCGCCTTCGTGCTGGGCGCCCTCGCGGGTTGGGCGCTGGGCGACAAGGCGGGCCTCTGGCTCCAGCCGCTGGGCACGCTCTACGTCCAGCTCATCCGGATGATCGCCACCCCGCTGGTCTTCTTCGCCGTCATCCACGCGGTGTCCGCGCTGCGCGGCCAGAAGAGCATGGCGAAGCTGGGCGGCCGCACCTTCCTCTGGTTCGCCCTCACCGCCGCGTTGGCCGTGGGCGTGGGCCTGGGCACCGCCGCCCTCACGAAGCCGGGCGTGGGCGTGGGCCAGCTCCAGGTGGCCACCGACTACAAGCCCCGGCAGGTGCCCGGTCCGGTGCAGGTGCTGCTGGACGTGGTGCCCACCAACCCCTTCGCCGCGCTGGCGGAGGGCAAGATGCTCCAGGTCATCTTCTTCGCGGGCCTCGTGGGCTTCGCGCTGGTGAAGCTGGGAGAGCGCACCGCGCGCCTGCGAGAGCTCGTGGGCGAGGCCAGCGACGCGATGATTCAGGTCACCCGCTTCGTGCTGGAGCTGACGCCGCTGGGCACCTTCGGCCTCATCGCCGCGCTGGTGGGCACGTACGGCTTCGAGCGGCTCCTGCCCCTGGGCACCTTCGTCCTCACGCTGTACCTGGCGTGCGCGCTGCACGTCATCTTCGTGTACGGGGGCCTGCTGCTCGCGCACGGGCTCAACCCGCTGCGCTTCTTCCGGGGCGCCGCGCCCGGCATGCAGGTGGCGTTCGTCAGCTCCTCCAGCTTCGCGTCCATGCCGGTGGCCCTGCGCAGCGTCACCCACAACCTGGGCGTCAACCGCGACTACGCGGCGTTCGCGGTGCCCCTGGGCGCCACCATCAAGATGGACGGCTGCGGGGCCATCTACCCGGCGATGACGTCGCTGTTCATCGCGCAGTACTTCGGCCTGTCGCTGTCCGCGCCCCAGCTCTTCATCATCCTGCTGGCGTCGGTGCTGGGAAGCTTCGGCACCGCGGGCGTCCCGGGCACGGCGGTGGTGATGACCACCGTGGTGCTGAGCGCCGCGGGCCTGCCGCTGGAAGGCCTGGGCTACCTGCTCGCCATCGACCGGGTGCTGGACATGATGCGCACCCTCACCAACGTCACCGGGCAGATGCTGGTGCCGGTGCTCGTCGCGCGCGAGGAGGGCCTGCTGGACCTGGACGTCTACAACCGCGCGTCCAGCAACGTGGGGCTGGAGGAGACCCAGCCCCCGTCGCCGACGGCCTGAGCTACTTGCAGCTCTTCGGCGGCAGCGAGTCGATCCAATCCGCGATGAGCTGCGAGCCCTCCGCGTGGTGGATGACGCGGCCGATCTGCGGCATCATCTTGCCGTCCGCCTCCGTGTTCAGCCGGAACCAGAGGATGGACTCCGCGTGGTTGCCCGGGACGATGTCGAACTCACCGCCCACGCCACTGCCCGCGGACCCCGGGCGCTTGCACTCGCCCAGCGTGAACAGGTTCGCGTTGTCGATGTTCAGGAACAACTGGCTGGTGATGCCCGCCGTCCCCTTCGGGTTGTGGCAATGCGCGCAGTTGATGTCCAGGTACGTGCGCGCCCGCGTGGACAGGTCCGCCTCCGCCGGGTTGAACGCGTCCGGCGCCTTCGGCAGCTGCGCTGCCGCCGGCAGCCCGTCCAGCTTGCCCAGCGACGCCAGGTACTCCAGCTGGTCGCGCTCCACGCCGCCATACGTGTTCGTGTGGTGCAGGTAGCGCGCCTTCACGCCGATGGGGTGCATGACCTGATCACCCTTCTCGTCCTGGAGGTGGTGGCACTGCAGGCACTGGTTCTTGGAAGGCACCGAGTACTTGAACGACTGGGTGTTGCCCTGCAGGTCGATGAACGTCACGTCGCGGGAGCGACCACCGGTCGCCTGCGTGGCCTCCGTCTGCTCCGTGTTCCACACGTAGGGCCACGCCTCCCAGCCGGACGGCTGCCGCACCAGGACGCGCGTCTCGATGTAGCGCACGTCCTGGTCCGGCTTCCGCAGGTCCGCCGGGAAGGCGAACGTCTTGGTGATGAGCGTCCCCACCGGCAGGTCCAGCGCGTCCAGCGGCTGGTAGTGCGCCACCTTGCCGGGGGGGATGTACAGGGTGCGTGACTTGACCGAGTAGTCGGAGAACAGCGCGGTGGACAACGTGTAGGGCACGTTGCCCTCCACCGGCACCAGCCCCCCGGCCGCCGGGCTTCCGGTGAACAACCCGAAGCCCGACAGCGAGGTGGGAATGGCCAGCGGACCGGCGTCGTCAGGCCCCGCGTCCGGAGCGCCCGCGTCGGGCACCCCGGCATCCACCGTCCCCGCATCGGGAGTGCCCGAGTCGGGGACGCCCGCGTCTTCCGTTCCGGCATCCGGGACGGAGGTGCCCGCATCGGGCTGGGGCCCGGGTTTTTCCGGGTCGGATGAACCGCAGGCGGCCAGCGCGAGGGCCAGCAGCACCACGGAGAGACGGGGCTTCACGAACGACGTCCGCATGGGTGTCACGCTCCCTGACCGCGATTACTTGATGAAGTCGCCAATCGTCAGCGCGGGAGAGAAGCCCGCGCAGTCGAACGCGGTGCCCTTCGCGGCGTAGTGCCGCGTCTGGCCCCACGCGCCCACCAGGTTGCCGCCGGTCGCGAACTCGGCCGCCGCGGCCAGGTTCATGTTCACGATGGCGTTCCGGGTGCCCGCGGGCAGCACGTTGTCCTTGAAGCAGATGTTGATGGGGTTGATCTCCTTGGGGTCGTGACCCACCGGATCCAGGCCGTCCCACAGCAGGTGCTCCACCCGCAGCTCGCCCTGCGTCTCGCCGTAGGCGTAGAGCGCCGCCAGCAGCGCGCCCAGCGGACGGCGCTGCGCGCTCAGGCTGCCGTTGTCCACCTGGTCACCGCTGCCACCCTTGAAGGTGTTGCCGTGGATGTTGATGTCCGCGCTCGCGAAGTTCAGGCCACCCGCCGCCCACAGCGTGGGGTCCGGCTCGATGGACAGGCCGCTCAGCACCGCCACGTCCAGGGAGTTGTTGTTCTCCCAGGTATTGCCCTTCAGCTCCACCCGGCGCGACGCCAGGATGAACGTGCCCGTGCCGGCCGGCACCTGGGACACGGTGCTGCTGCTGGCGGCCACCGACGCGAAGTTGTTCCGGTTGTTGTTGATGATGACGTTGTCCAGCACCCGGATGTCGGTGCCCTTGATGGGGTTGCCCGGCAGGTCGAACACCACGAGGCCCGTGGTGTTGTCCTCCGCGAGGTTGCCCGTCACGTAGGCGTACTTCGTGTTCTCGATTTCGATGCCGGCCACGTTCTGCTTCGCCACGTTGTTGCGCACGACGGCGTACTCCGTCTGGCCCACGTAGATGCCCGCGTCCGCGGCGTTGTAGGCCTCGCAGTCCTCGATGACGACGAAC
The DNA here is from genome assembly GCF_003612065.1 of Corallococcus sp. CA047B. Taxonomy (NCBI): domain Bacteria; kingdom Pseudomonadati; phylum Myxococcota; class Myxococcia; order Myxococcales; family Myxococcaceae; genus Corallococcus; species Corallococcus sp. CA047B. The sequence continues at coordinate 17,321 of NZ_RAWD01000068.1, read as the reverse complement.
TTCGACTTCACCGGGTACAGGCCGTACTTGCCGTTGTTCTCGTCGTTGACCTTGGCCCACTCGGTGCGCACGCGGCGCATGATGACGTCGGTGGAGGACTCGATGCGCACCGCGTCCTTCTTCGCGTTCCACACCGCCAGGTCACGCACCTCGAAGCGCTTGCCCACCACGTCCAGGCCGTTGGAGTTCGCGGCGGCGGTGGTGAACACCAGCACGGTGCTGTTCGCCGTGCCCGTGCCCTCGCCCTTCACGCCCTTGCCCGCGCCCGCGATCGTGATGCCATTCTGGCGGATGGTGATGGCGTTCTCGAACGTGAACGTGCCCGCCGCCAGCTGGACGGTGGTGCACTCGGCCAGCGTGTTCACCTGGTCCTGGAGCAGTTCCTCCTGGCCCGGCGTGAACGTCAGCGTCGTCTGCGTCTTGCCCTCGCAGGAGAAGTCCCCCGCGGCGCCGCCGTCCCACGCGATGCCCGTGTCCACCGGAGGGCCGGCGTCCGTGCCGGCGTCGGTGCCCGCGTCCGTCTGGGTGCCCGCGTCCGGCTTCGGGCTCGGCACCTCCTCCTCGTCGGAGCAGGCGGTCAGCGAAAGGGCCCCCAACAGGGCCAGAAGGGCGGCGCTTGAAGCGCGGGTCCACTGCAAACGGGGCATGTCGTTCCTCCGCGAAGCCGCTCCACATGGGGCCCTCAGGGGAAACACCCGGGCCCGCGAAGCAGCGGGAAGGCGGCATGCTCGGAGCAAAGACACACGGGCGACAAGCATTAGTTGCACGTTTGTGTTTTGACGCAGCGCCCCTTTGGTCACGCGGAAAAAGCACGCGCGTGCGGTAAGCCTTTCGCCTCGAATGTGTCCGGAGCGGGCGTGACGCAAGGCTCCGGAGCGGACGGCCGGACGGGCGTTCCCGGCCCCTTCACGGGGTCCCCGGCCCCCACCCGGGCGGTCATCTTCCAAGGGTGTCGCGGCACCGCCCTCACTCTCCCCGCGACGGAAAAGAGGATTCCCATGCGCGCAAGCACCCTGGCGACCCTGGTGGTGGCGTTCGCGTCCAGCGCGGCCACGACGGCGATGGCGCAGCAGGACGAAGCGCCGGTCGCCCCACAGGGCAATGACTCGCAGGAGCTGGATGCCCAGCAATCACTGACAACCACCCCGGGTGACGACGCCTACTGGGACAATTACTGGTATCAGCCCCCCGCCGGCACCGGGTTCCAGAGGCCCCTCGACGGGACCTATGAACTCCAGCAGCCCCTCAACGGGACCTATCAGCTCCAGCAGCCGCTGAACGGCACCTACCAGCTCCAGCAACCGCTCAACGGCACCTACCAGCTCCAGCAGCCACTGAACGGGACGTATCAGCTCCAGCAGCCACTGAATGGGACGTACCAGCTCCAGCAGCCGCTCAACGGCACGGGCACCTCACGGCCCCCGCGTGCGCGTTGAGCCGGGCCGCTGTCCCCCGGTGCTTCCGGGGGACGGGCCCTCGGCCGTCTTTCAGCGACGCGCGTTGAAGGTGTCGCAGGCCTCCAGCGTGCCCTGCTCCAGGCCCCGCTTGAACCAGGTCATGCGCTGCGCGGCGGAGCCGTGGGTGAAGGACTCGGGGACGACGTGGCCCCGGGCGCGCTTCTGGAGGGTGTCGTCGCCCACGGCGCTGGCCGCGCCCAGGCCCTCCTCGATGTCGCCCGGCTCCAGCATGTCGCGTTCCTGCTGCGCGTGGCGGGCCCAGATGCCGGCGAAGCAGTCCGCCTGCAGCTCGGTCAGCACGGAGAGCTGGTTGGCCTGCTCCTCGCTCGTGCGGCGGCGCAGCGACTGCACCTTCTGGGAGGTGCCCAGCAGGTTCTGCACGTGGTGCCCCACCTCGTGCGCGACGACGTACGCGCGGCCGAAGTCACCGGGCGCGCCGAAGCGGCTCTCCAGCTCGTTGAAGAAGGTCAGGTCCAGGTACACGCGCTGGTCGCCCGGACAATAGAAGGGCCCCACCGCGCTCTGCTGCGCGCCGCACGCGGACTGCACCGCGTCCGAGAAGAGCACCAGTTTCGGCTGCACGTAGCGCACGCCCACCGGCTCCAGCAGGCCGGGCCAGGTGTCCTCGGTGTCCGCGAGGACGACGGATACGAAGTCCTTCAGCTCCTCCTGCTGCGGATCCACCGGGCGTCCCGAACCGCCCGTCGCCGGATCCGAATACGGGGAGCGCGAGCCCACCTGCACGTCGGAAGGATCTCCGCCCAGCAGCATCACCAGCAGCGCCACCACCAGCGACGCGGCGCCTCCGCCCACCGCGAGCGGGCGTCCGAAGCCTGAACCCCGGCGGTCCTCGATGTTCGAGCTGCGACGTCCGCCTTGCCACCTCATGCGATACCCCTCCCCTGTCGGGCTGCCCTGCGGACCAAGGTAGGCAGCGGGCCCTGCATGAGCGACGGGGCTTCCCGCGACGGCCGTCCGTCAGGAGGTCCGCAGGGCAGGCGGGCAGCCGAGCGTCAGAAGGCAGGCCGCCATCTCACTCCGGAGCGGAGAAGCCCACCGTCCCGGAGGCCACGCGTGACGCGGCGCCCAGGCGCTCCATCAGGGTCGGACCGAAGTACTGGCGCCGGGACTCGCCCTGTCCGCTGAGCACCTGCTCCGCCGTGTCCAGGTAGCCCACGTAGCCGTTGGCGAGCCCCAGCACGTGCGTCGCGCCCGTGAGCGTCACCAGCGCCCGTCCCGCCGCCGTGGTGGGCTCACCTGGAATCGCCAGCAGTTCCAGCGGCCCCAGCGCCAGCGCATCCACCTCCGTCTCCCGAGGCGAGGACGCGCACAGGAAGTTGTCCCCCGCCGCGCGGGTGAACGCGGGCACCAGCCGGGACGAATCCGGCCGGGGCAGCGCCGCCTGCACCCGAGCGAAGGCCAGCCGCACCGGGCCTTCCACCGCCGCCGGAGCGGCCCCGTCCGCCAGCGCCGACAGCCGGCTCGCGAAGCCCGCGGCCCGCTCCGCGCCCTGCCCTTCGGAGAAGGCCACGGACGCGTTGCCCTCGCTGCCCTGCACGAACAGCGTCACGCCGCTGCCCGCCGCCTCGCGCAGCGCGCTCAACCGGCCCGGGTAGTCCGGATCCACCAGCGCGCGCTTGCGGGGAATCAGCGTGGCGTGCGCGGCGAACACCAGCACCTCCGCCACCGGCGCCTTCGCACCCTTCAGCACCACGCGCGTGAGCTGGCCGTCCGGGGTCTGCCCACCGCTGCGGGAGCTGACGAGCCCCGCGTCCGCCGCGCTTCCCACCTCCAACGTGACGTCCGACATCGAAGCGGCCGCCTTCTCCAGAGCCTCGCTCGCGCCCGCCACCACCGCATCCACCGCCGCCGGCACGTAGCGCCCCGTCCCGGAAAGCTGCGCCACCCACCGCGCGTCGTAGCCACCAAAGGAGGAGTGCGTGTGCGTGGCCACCACCAGCACCTCCCTCACCCCCGCCCGCGCGGCGCGCTCGCGCACCTGCGCCACGATTTCCGGGGTAACGAAGAGCAGCTCCAGCGACACCACGCCCACGCGCGCACTTCCGGCCTCCAGCACCACCGCTCGCGCCTGGAGGGGGACTTCGGCCTGGCTCGCCTCGGGCCGGGGTGGCGCGTAGCCGGCCACCACCACCGGGAAGGGCGGCGACAGGGCCACCTTCGCCGCGCCTGCTCGGAGGGCGCCTTCGCCCCGCACCTGGGACAGCACCACGGGCGTGCGCTCCTCCCAGCGCCCGCACCAATTCCAGGAGGCAAGCGCGTAGGCAGCCCCCGCCGTTAACAAGGCGAAGGGCAGCAGGGCACGAAGGATGGAGCGCCGGGAGGAAGACATGCCGAAGGGAGCCTAACCGCTCCGGACTTCGGGACGGCTCCTACCTTTCCGGCCAGCGACACCCTGGCTGGCCTACAAGAGCCGACGTCTTGCGACAGGTGGAATACCTTCGGTGAAGACGTGCGTTCCTGTTCCGCTTCGCGGTCGAAAGGGGTAAGGCAGCGCGCCATGTGCGGCATCTTCGGAATCGTGGGACACGGAGAGGCGTCCAACCTGACGTACCTGGGGTTGCACGCCCTGCAGCACCGCGGACAGGAGTCCGCAGGCATCGTCGCCTCCGACGGCCACACCCTGCGCACGCACCGGCAGATGGGGCTGGTGGCGGACATCTTCACCGCGCCGGTGATTGAGGGACTGCCGGGAGACGCCGCCATCGGCCACGTGCGCTACAGCACGGCGGGCGGCAGCCAGCTGAAGAACGCCCAGCCGCTGTTCGTCGCGTGGGCGGGCGGCCAGTTCTCCATCGCGCACAACGGCAACATCGTGAACGCGGCGGAGCTCAAGGCGGCGCTCGAAGCCGAAGGCGCGCTCTTCCAGTCGGACGCGGACACGGAGGTGGTGATGCACCTCCTCGCCCGCTCCAAGCAGCCCACCTTCGAAGCCAAGCTGGTGGAGTCCCTGCGCAAGGTGGAGGGTGCCTACAGCATCCTGCTCCTCACGGAGGACAAGCTCATCGCGGTGCGCGACCCGCACGGCTTCCGGCCGCTGGTGCTGGGCAAGATGAAGGAAGGCGCGTACGTCGTCGCCAGTGAGACGACCGCGTTGGATCTCATCGAAGCGGAGGTGGTGCGCGAGCTGGAGCCCGGCGAACTCATCGTCATCGAGAACGGGGTGCTGCGCGCCAGCATGCCCTTCAAGCCCGCGCCCCGGCTGGGCCGCTGCATCTTCGAGCACGTCTACTTCGCCAAGCCGGACTCGGTGCTCTTCGGCTCCAGCGTCTACGAAGTGCGCAAGCGCCTGGGCATGCAGTTGGCGCGCGAGCAGCCCGCGCCGGACGCGGATCTGGTCATCGCGGTGCCGGACTCCGGCGTGCCCGCGGCCATCGGCTTCTCGCAGACGAGCGGCATCCCCTACGACGTGGGCCTCATCCGCAGCCACTACGTGGGCCGCACCTTCATTGAACCGCAGCAGTCCATCCGCCACTTCGGCGTGAAGCTGAAGCTGTCCGCCGTGCGCAGCGTCCTCAAGGGCAAGCGCGTGGTGGTGGTGGACGACTCCATCGTGCGCGGCACCACCAGCCGGAAGATCGTGAAGATGCTCAAGGCCGCGGGCGCCGTGTCCGTGCACCTGCGCATCTCGTCGCCGCCCACGCAGTGGCCCTGCTACTACGGCATCGACACGCCCAGCCGCACGGAGCTCATCGCCGCCAGCCACAGCACGGAGGAGATCGCGAAGTACGTCACGGCGGACTCCCTGGGCTACCTGTCGCTGGAGGGCCTGGGCGCCGCGGTGGAGGACCCGAAGCGGAGCACCTACTGCACCGCGTGCTTCTCCGGGCAGTACCTCACGGAGAAGCTGTCCCGGGACTCGGACGCCAAGCTGAGCGCCTGAGCGCCTGAGTCCGGTTTCAGGGCGAAGGGGCCGGGGTCTTCCCGGCGATGAAGTCCACCAGGTCCTGAGGCAGCGGCGAGACGAAGGTGACGGGCTCGCCGGTGCCCGGGTGCGGGAACGTGATGCGCTCCGCGTGGAGCGCATGCCGGGGCAGCCGCAGCCGCACCCACGCCTCGGGCTCCAGGGTGTGCTTGCTGAAGCGGTCGAAGTAGCCCGGGTCCGGCCCGTACATCTTGTCCCCCACCAGCGGGAAGCCCGCGACGTGGAGGTGGATGCGGATCTGATGCTGCCGTCCCGTCTCCGGAAAGCAGCGCAACAGCGCGAACGGCGCGCCGTCATGCACGAAGCGCTGGAGCACCTGGAAGCGCGTGCGGCTGGGTTTGCCCAGCACCGGGTCGATGCGCACGGCGATGCGGATCAGGTCCGTGCCCTCCGCGATGGGCGCATCCACGACGAAGGTGTCCTCGGAGGGATGGCCCTCGCACAGCGCGAGGTATTCCTTGTGCACGTCGCGCGACAGGAACAGCCCGCCCAGCAGGCGGCACGACTCCGTGGTGCGGCCACACACGACCAGCCCGCTCGTCTCGCGGTCCAGCCGGTGCGCGGGCTCCGCGAAGCGCTCCCCGAAGCGCTCGCGCAACAGCGTGACCAGGGTGCCCTTGTGGTAGCGCGCGGTGGGGTGGATGGGCAGCCCCGCCGGCTTGTCGAGCACCAGCAGCCAGTCATCGGTGAAGACGACGGGCAGCGCGGTGGGCGTCGCGGGCTCCTGGCTCGCGGGGCGGCGGATGCGGAACGTCAGCCCCGGGTACACGGGCGTGGAGGGCTTGAGCCGGTACTCGTCGCACAGGACGCCGCGCAGGATGATGCCGCGCACGCGCTCCAGGTCCATGCGGCGGATCTTCTCGCAGAGGTAGCGGTCCAACCGCCAGCCCGCGTAGTTCGGCTCCACGACGAACGGGATGTCCACGTAGCCGTCAGGCACATCCGTGGCGGCAGCCGGAGCGGTGTCTTCGTCTTCACGCATGACGTTCCGCGCCGCTTAGCACGCTTGGAACGCGAAAACCGCCAGGCCCCCGCGCACGAAGACGCGAGCACCCGGCGGCCTGACTGCTGGAAGCACAGCGCTTCAGCTCACCCGAAGGCGCGCTTCTGCTCCACGCCCAGCACGCGCGCGTACAGGTCCGCGATGCGCTCGCCGGTGCGGCCGTCCCACAGCTCCGGCACGCGGCCCTTCTTCACGTTGCCGGACAGGACGCGGTCCGCCGCCTCGCGGATGCGCACGGGGTCGGTGCCCACCACCTCGTTGGTGCCCACCTCCACGGTGACGGGACGCTCGGTCTCCTCGCGCAGGGTGAGGCACGGCACGCCCAGCGCGGTGGTCTCCTCCTGGAGGCCGCCCGAGTCCGTCATCACGAGCTGCGCCTGGGACGTCAGCGACAGGAACTCCAGGTAGCCCATGGGGTCCACCAGCTTGAGGGCCGGCGTCTTCTCCAGCTCCGGGCCATGGCCCTGCTCGGAGATCATCTTGCGCGTGCGCGGGTGCACCGGGAACACCACGGGGACCTTCCTGGCCACGTGGATGAGCGTGGACAGCAGGCCCGCCAGCAGCTTCGGGTTGTCCACGTTGGACGGCCGGTGCAGCGTCGCCACGACGTAGGCCCGGGGCGTGAGGCCCAGCTGCTTCAGCGTGGGCAGCTGGTCGGCCTTCTCCTTGGACGACAGGAGCGAGTCGATCATCACGTTGCCCACCAGATGGATGCGCTTCGGGTCGATGCCCTCCTTCAGGAGGTTCGCGTCCGCGTCGCGCGACGGCGTGAGCAGCATGTCGGAGAGCCGGTCGGTGACGACGCGGTTGATCTCCTCCGGCATGTGCCGCTCGAAGCTGCGCAGGCCCGCTTCCACGTGGGACAGCGGGATGGCCAGCTTGGACGTGACGAGCGCGGCGGCGATGGTGCTGTTGACGTCACCCACCACGGACACCAGGTCCGGCTTCTCCTTGAGGAAGATCTTCTCCATCTCCACCATCATCTTGGCGGTCTGCTCGGCGTGGCTGCCGGAGCCGATGCCCAGGTGGATGTCCGGGGCGGCCATGCCCAGGTCGGCGAAGAACACGTCGCTCATCTTCGCGTCGTAGTGCTGGCCGGTGTGCATCACCAACTGCTGCAGGGAGGTACGCGCGGCGATGGCCTTGTGAATCGGGGCCACCTTCATGAAATTCGGACGCGCGCCAACGATGTGGATGACCTTCTTCATGTCGCTGCGCAAGCTAGGCACGCCCCCGTTTCTGACCAGTGGTGGAGGGTCGTCAGCCGCTTTCCCCCGGGGACGGGACGTTTGATAGATGACGCCCCATGCCCGCTTCCCGGACCGTGGCCGTCATCCCCGCCCGCCATGCCAGCACCCGCTTCCCTGGCAAGCCGCTCGCCCCCATCGCCGGCCGCCCCATGGTCGAGCATGTCTGGCGCCGCTGTCAGGAGGCCCACGCCTTCGACGAGGTGTGGGTGGCCACCGACGACGTGCGGATCCGCGACGTGGTGGAGGGCTTCGGCGGTCGGGCGGTGATGACCAGCCCCGCCTGTCCCACCGGCACGGACCGCATCGCGGAGGTGGCCCGTGACCGCCCGGACGTGGACGTCTGGGTGAACGTGCAGGGTGACGAACCGCTGGTGGACCCCGCCGCGCTCAAGGTGCTCGCGGACCTCTTCCGGGATGACACCGTGCACATGGGCACGCTGGTGCGCCCCCTGGAGCCGGACGAACTGGAGAACCCGAACGTGGTGAAGGCCGTGCTCGCGCTCAACGGCGACGCGCTCTACTTCAGCCGCGCCCCGGTGCCCCACGTCCGCGAGCCCGGCCCCCCCGTGCGCCGCCACGCCCACCTGGGCCTCTACGGCTACCGGCGGGACACCCTGCTGAAGCTCGCCACGCTCAGCCCCACCCCATTGGAGGAAGCGGAGAAGCTGGAGCAACTGCGCGCCCTGGAGCACGGCCTGCGCATCCGCTGCGCCCAGGTGTCCTGGCGCACGGTGGCGGTGGACGTGCCGGAGGACGTGGCCCGCGTGGAAGCCCTCCTGCGCGAGCGCGGCTGAAGCTTCCGCGCCCGGCGGTAGGGCCCGCGTCAGATGCTCGGCAGCTCGTCGGGTTCGTCACCCCGGGGGAACGCCGCGTCGATGCGCTTCAGCTCCTCCGCCGTCAGCTTCAGCGACGCCGCGCGCGCGTTGTCTTCCATGTGGGCCTTCGTCGTGGCCTTGGGAATGGCGAACATCGACGCGCCGCGCACGAGGAACTGGAGCGCCACCTGGTACGGCGACACGCCGTGCGCCTGGGCGATGGACGCCAGCACCTTGCCCCCCTTGCTGGAGGGGGCCGGGAACCGACCGTTGCCGAACGGGCTGTAGGCCACCACCGCCACGCCCTCGGCCACGCACCACGGGATGACGGTGTGTTCGATGGCGCGCTCCTCCAGGTGATACAGCACCTGGTTGCACGCGATGCGCCCCGGCCCCGCGATTCGCAGTGCCTCTTCCAGCTCATCCACCGCGAAGTTGCTCACGCCCCAGGAGCGGATCTTCCCGTCCTTCACCAGCTGCTCGAAGGCCCTCACCGTGTCTTCCAGCGGGTGGGAGCCGGGCCAGTGCAGCAGGTAGCAGTCCAGCCGGTCCGTGCGAAGCCGCTTCAGGCTGCGCTCGCAGGCCGCCACCGTGCCCTTCAGCGTCGCGTTGGACGGCATCACCTTGGAGACGAGGAACACCTCGTCGCGCCGGCCCTCGATGGCCTTCGACACCAGCTCCTCCTCCACCCGGCCCTGGCCGTAGAGCTCGGCGGTGTCCAGGTGGGTGAGGCCCAGGTCCAGACCCGCACGCAGCGAGCGGATGGCGTCCTGCGCGTCATCGTTCTCCATCTGCCAGGTGCCCTGCCCCAGGACAGGCACCTTCACCCTGCTGTTGCCAAAGACGCGCTTTTCCATGGCCGCTCCCTCGCGATGGGACCCCGCTCCGGAATAGCACCCCGGCTGCCCCGGCTGCATCTCGGCCCGGCATCCGCCTCCCAGGCTGCGTGCCCGCCGACACTCCAGTAGGCTCTGCCCGTGCCTTCTCCTGAAACCCCTCCGCCCTCCCGACGTCCCCCCCCGGGCGTGACCGTGCGCCGCCTGCTGTCCCTGGCGCGCCCCGAACTTCCGACGCTGGCGCTGGCCACCGTCTTCCTCCTGCTCAGCAGCGCCGCCAGCCTCGTCTACCCCCAGGGCATCCGCATCCTCATCGACGAGGCCCTCAACGGGAAGGACCACGCCCTCATCGACCGGGCCGCGCTCGTCATGCTGGCCGTCTTCCTGGTGCAGGGCATCGCCACCGCGCTGCGCGCCTACTTCTTCAGCGTCTCCGGCGAGCGCGTGGTGATGCGCCTGCGCCGCGACTTCTTCCGCGGGCTGATGAACCAGGAGGTGGCCTTCTTCGACACCCACCGCACCGGAGAGCTCACCAGCCGCCTGTCGTCCGACACCACCGTCCTGCAGAACACCGTGAGCGTGAACGTCTCCATGGGCCTGCGCCACGCCATGCAGGCGCTGGGCGGCATCGCGCTGCTCTTCTACACCTCGCCCTCGCTCACCTTCCTGATGCTCGCCGTCGTCCCGCTCGTCGCCGTGGGCAGCGTGATGTACGGACGGCGCGTGCGCCACCTCGCGCGCCAGGTGCAGGACGCGCTGGCCAAGGCCGGCGAGGTCGCCGAGGAGAGCCTGTCCGGACTGCGCACCGTGCGCAGCTTCGCGGCGGAGCCGTCGGAGGTGACGCGCTACGGAAACACCGTGCAGAACGCCTTCGAGGTCGCCCGCAGCCGCGTGCGCCAGAGCGCCCTCTTCATCGGCGGGGTCTCCAGCGCGGGCTACATCGCCGCGGTGGCGGTGTTCTGGTACGGCGGCCGGCTGGTGGTGGATGGCCAGCTCACCGTGGGCGCCCTCACCTCGTTCCTCATCTACACGATGCTCGTGGCCATGTCCCTGGGCTCCCTGGCGGACCTGTGGGCGGACTTCATGCGCGCCTCGGGCGCCGCCGAGCGCGTCTTCGAGCTGATGGACCGCCAGCCCGCCATCCCCGTCGATGAGGGCGAGCGCCCCGCCACCGTCGAGGGCCGGGTGGACTTCCAGGACGTGCGCTTCGCCTACCCCTCGCGCCCGGACGTGCAGGTGCTCCAGGGCATCGACCTCACCCTCCAGGCCGGAGAGGTCGTCGCCGTCGTGGGCTCCTCCGGCGCCGGCAAGTCCACCCTCGCCGCCCTCCTGTCGCGCTTCTACGACCCGCAGCAGGGCCGGCTGCTCCTGGACGGCCGCGCGCTGGACACGCTCGACCCCAGCTGGCTGCGCAGGCACGTGGGCATGGTCGCCCAGGAGCCCCTGCTGTTCTCCTGCTCCATCGGGGACAACATCCGCTACGGCCGCCCGGACGCCACCGACGCGCAGGTGGAGGCCGCCGCCCGCGCCGCGCACGCGCACGACTTCATCAGCCGCTTCCCGGACGGCTACCAGACCGCGGTGGGCGAGCGCGGCGTGCAGCTGTCCGGCGGCCAGAAGCAGCGCGTCGCCATCGCCCGGGCCGTGCTCAAGGACCCGCGCATCCTCGTGCTGGACGAGGCCACCTCCGCCCTGGACGCGGAGAGCGAGCACCTGGTGAAGGACGCCCTGGAGCGACTGATGCGGGGGCGCACCACCCTCATCATCGCCCACCGCCTGTCCACCGTGGCCAACGCCCACCGGGTGCTGGTGCTGGAGTCCGGCCGGGTGGTGCAGAGTGGCACCCACGCCAGCCTCATGACGCAGGACGGCCTGTACCGCCGCCTCGTGGAGCACCAGGTGGTCGCCGCCTGAACGGTCGTTCCCCAGCCAGCTCCACCCACCCCGCAGTCCCCGTGGCGCGAAAACCGGGGGCGCATTATCTCAAGCGCCTCAAGAAAGGAGGTGATGCCTTGATCGACAGCAAGAATCAGGCGTCTACCTCCGTCGCGGTTTCCTGCTAGCCCAGGGGTCTCCCGGCGGTGGTTGACGTCCGCGGTACCGGTCGCCCTCGTCTCCCGACGGGGGCGACTTTTTTTGTCCCCCTACCCCCTGGGAATGTCCGCCCGGCCTGCCGGTTCGTGGCGCCCGGGGGGAGAAGCGCCATCCACGACTGCCGTGGTCGCCCATCGGAGAGCTCCGTGTCCATCACGCCGTGTCCCATCCCCCTGCCTTCCGCCCTCCGTGACGAGGAGACCGTGGACGACCAGCGCAACCTCTTCTGCCCCAACTACGACGCCTGCCTCCATCAGGTCGTGAAGAAAGGCTGGGAAGGCTGGAGTTGCAGAGGTTGCGACCTGCGCCGCTTCCGCGTGGGGCAGCCGTCCGCCCAGCAGTTCGCGGTCGCCCGGCCGGGCGGTTGGGACGCGCAGTGAAACGCGGGCCGGCCTCCCGGGGCCAGCCAGCCGGACACCCGGCAGAGATTATTTGACGCCCCCTGGCCTCCTTGGCAGGAAGGGACATGCGCTCCAAGAAAACCAAGTTCATCTTCGTGACGGGCGGCGTGGTCAGCTCGCTGGGGAAGGGACTGGCCTCCGCATCCATTGGCGCCCTCCTGGAGAACCGCGGGCTGGACATCACGCTCATCAAGCTGGATCCGTACATCAACGTGGATCCGGGCACGATGAGCCCCTTCCAGCACGGCGAGGTCTTCGTCACCGAGGACGGTGGGGAGACGGACATGGACCTGGGCCACTACGAGCGGTTCACCCACGCCCGGATGAGCCGCCTCAACAACTTCACCTCCGGCCGCATCTACAACGCGGTCATCACCAAGGAACGTCGCGGTGAGTACCTGGGCAAGACGGTCCAGGTGATTCCCCACATCACCGACGAGATCAAGGCCAGCATCCGCCAGGCCTCGCAGGACGTGGACGTCGTCATCGTGGAGGTCGGCGGCACGGTGGGCGACATCGAATCGCTGCCCTTCCTCGAGGCCATCCGCCAGATGCGCTACGACGTGGGCAGCCAGAACGCGGTCTACATCCACCTGACGCTCTTGCCGTACATCGGCGCCGCGGGCGAGGTGAAGACCAAGCCCACACAGCACTCGGTGATGAAGCTGCGCGAAATCGGCATCCAGCCGGACTTCCTCCTGTGCCGCACCGACCGGGAGATTTCGCGCGAGCTGAAGGACAAGATCGCCATGTTCTGCAACGTGGACAACGGCAACGTGTTCACGTCCCCCGACGTGCGCAGCATCTACGAGCTGCCCCTGGAGCTGCACCGCCAGGGCCTGGATGAGCGGCTGGCGGAGGTGCTCAACATCTGGAGCCGCGCGCCCCACCTGGAGAAGTGGGAGACCATCGTCCGGAAGATCTACGAGCCCGCGCGCGGTGAGGTCACCGTCGCCATCGTGGGCAAGTACGTGAACCTCACGGAGAGCTACAAGAGCCTCAACGAGTCCCTGCTCCACGGCGGCATCGCCAACGACGTGCGCGTGAAGCTGCGCTTCGTGGACAGCCAGGACGTGGAGGCGCAGGGGCCGGAGTCCACGCTCGCGGGCGTGGACGCGGTGCTCGTGCCCGGCGGCTTCGGCGTGCGCGGCACGGAGGGGAAGATCGCCGCGGTCCGCTACGCGCGCGAACAGAAGCTGCCCTTCTTCGGCATCTGCCTGGGCCTCCAGATGGCGGTGGTGGAGTTCAGCCGCACCGTGCTGGGCTTGAAGGGCGCCAACAGCCTGGAGTTCGACGAGCACACCGCCCACCCGGTGGTGACGCTGATGGAGAGCCAGGTGAAGGTGCAGGACAAGGGCGGCACCATGCGCCTGGGCAGCTACGCGTGCGCGCTGAAGGACGGCACCGTCGCGCGCAAGCTCTACGCGCAGGACGCCATCCAGGAGCGCCACCGGCACCGCTACGAGGTGAACAACGCCTACCGCGGCCGGCTCCAGGAGGCGGGGCTCGTCATCTCCGGCCACAACCCGGAGCTGAACCTGGTGGAGATGATCGAGCTGTCCGACCATCCGTACTTCGTCGGCTGCCAGTTCCACCCCGAGTTCAAGAGCAAGCCCTTCGCTCCCCACCCCCTCTTCTCCGGTTTCATCGGCGCGGCGCTCGCCCAGCGGGACTCCACCCGCGGCGCGGCCCCCGTCCCCCCGGTGCGCGCATGAGCACGACGCCTTCCATCCAGCTGTGCGGTCACAAGGTCGGTCCCGGCGAAAAGCTCTTCGTCATCGCCGGCCCGGACAGCATCGAGTCCGAGGAGATGGCCCTGCGCCACGCCCACCTGCTCAAGGGAATCACCGACCGGCTGGGCGTCCCGTATGCCTTCAAGTGCTCGTATGACAAAGCCAACCGGACCAGCGGCAAGTCGTTCCGTGGACCGGGTTTGAGGGAAGGTCTGAGAATCCTCGACCGCGTGAAGCGGGAGGTGGGCGTCCCCGTGCTCACGGACGTCCATGAAACCAGCCACGTCGGGCCAGCCGCTGAAGTCGTGGATATCATCCAGATACCTGCCTTCCTGTGCCGGCAGACGGACCTGGTGGAGGCGGTGGCGCGCTCGGGCCGGGGGGTGAACTTGAAGAAGGGACAGTTCGTGGCCCCCAAGGACATCGTCCACTCGGCGCGAAAGGCCGTGGAGACGGGCAACCCCAACATCCTCGTCACCGAGCGGGGGTCCTCCTTCGGCTACAACAACCTGGTGGTCGACATGCGGGGGCTCGCCCAGATGCGCGAAGCCGGCCTCGTCGTGTGCATGGACGCCACCCACGCCGTGCAGTTGCCCAGCTCCAGCGACGGCAAGACGGGCGGTGAGCGCAAGTTCGTCTCACTGCTGGCCCGGAGCGCCGCGGCCGCCGGGATTGACGCTTTATTCACAGAAGTCCACGAAGACCCCGACCGTGCCCTGTGTGACGGTCCGTGCTCGCTCAATCCACAGATGTTCGAGGACGTGGTACGAGATGTGCTCAGCATCCGTCGCGCGCTGGGTCACGAAGCCGGTTGATGGACGCGAAAGGTGAGGAGGCCATGCAGACGGAAGCGCCTTCCAAACCGGGCAGGGAAGAGCTGACGTCCCGTGCGTCACGCGTGCGACTGCTCGTGTTCGACGTGGATGGCGTCCTCACCGACGGCGGTCTGTATTACGGCGACAACGGCGAAGCGATGAAGCGCTTCAACGTGAAGGATGGCCATGCGCTGGTGATGGCCCGCTTGGTGGGGCTGCCCGCCGCCATCCTCACCGCGCGCACCTCCCGCATCGTGGAGGCGCGCGGGCGCGAGCTGGGCCTGGCCGCCGTGTTCCAGGGCCGCAAGGAGAAGGGACCGGCGCTGCATGAGCTGCTCGCCCAGCTCCAGGTGCCCGCCGAAGCGTGCGCCTACATGGGCGATGACCTCAACGACCTGGACCCCATGTCGCTCGCAGGGCTTTCCGCCTGTCCGGCGGATGCGGTTCCTGAGGTGCGCCAGGACGCGCACTTCGTTACCCAGAACGTTGGCGGTCACGGAGCCGCCCGCGAGTTGGTGGAGTTGTGCCTCCGTGCCAGTGGCCGTTGGGATGACGCCGTGGGTCTGATGAGAAGTCCTGATAAACGCAGCAGGTAGGTGGGTTGATCAAACCCCGCATCCAAGGTAGGTGTTTATTTCCATGGCAAGTGGAACGATGCAGTCCGAGGGGAGTACGGCGATGACGGACCAGCTCTACACGACGCACGACATCAGTCGGTTGCTTCAGGTGGATCCGTCGACGGTGAGCAAGTGGATCGACCGGGGCATCCTGATGGCCTTCCGCACGCCGGGCGGTCACCGCCGGGTGCGCTCGACCGACCTGCGCACCTTCCTGGTCACCCACCAGATGCCCGTGCCCGAGGAGCTGGGCAGCAGCACGGTGCGCCTGCTGATTGTCGACGACGAGCGACAGACGCTGGATGCCATCAAGCGCGCGTTCAAGCCCTACGCGAACCAGGTGGAGATCCAGACGACGACGAGCGGCGTGGAGGCGCTCCTGCTGGTGTCGGAGCAGAAGCCGCACGGGATGCTCATGGACATCAACATGCCGGACATCGACGGCATCGAGGTCTGCAAGCGCATCCGTGCGCGCAAGCAGATGGAGGGCGTGCGGCTCATCACCATGACGAGCAATCACACGCCGGACGTCGTGGAGCAGTCCAAGCAGGCCGGTGCGGTGGCGTGCCTGGCCAAGCCCCTGGACGTGAACGCGGTGCTGGAGCTGTTCCGGGTGCCCATGGCGCTCGGCGCCAGCGCCAACCGCAAGTAAAGGACGGGGGCTTCCGCCTGGCCCACAGCGGAAGCCCTCGGGTCGGTTGATGCTGGCGGGAGTCGCCGCACCTCGTCGTTCGCGAGGACAGCGGCCTCCCTGAGTGGCGTCGGGTGATGCACGTGCATCAGCCCTGGACCTTCACCTCGACGACGCGGGGCTTGGTCTCCTCGCGACGCGGCAGGGTGAGGGACAGCACGCCATTGTCGTAGCGGGCCTCCACGCGGGTGGCATCCACCGTGTCGGGCAGGCGGAACTGACGCGCGTAGACGCCGGTGGAACGCTCCTGGCGGCGCAGCGTGGTGCCCTCCGCGACGACCTCCGCCTTGCGCTCGGAGCGCACGGTCAGCACGTTGTTCTCCACCTTCACCTGGATGGCCTTCGCGTCGTGACCGGGCAGGTCGATGCGCAGCGTGATGCCGGCCTCGGCCTCGAGGATGTCGGCCGCGGGCGTCAGCGTGTGCTCCATGTCCGGGCGGGTGTTGGCGGACGCCGAGGACAGCTCGCGGAAGAGCAGGTCGAAGTCGCGCAGCAGGGGGAGCGTGACGGCGGCGTTGTAGGCATTGCGGTTGAGCATGGTCTTCTCCTGAGCGTGTCGTCCCTGGGGACGCACGTGGTGCGGGTTCACGGTCGTTGTTGAGTGCGGCGGGCGGGCCCAGGCTTCGGTGTTTCAGGAGGGCCCGTCAGCGCCTCACAAGACTCAAGAGAACCATGCTTTGAAACGTGTCAAGCAACGGCCCCGGCCGTCCCAGAGCGCCTCCTGGGGGCCTCCAGGCCTGGCCGCCTGCCCCCCGGCCGGGGAGCCCTGGGCCGGCAGGCTCAGTCGTCGTCGCGGCCCAGGGTGACGGAGGGCCCGTCCTCGTCCCGGGTGACCTTCACCTCCCAGGGCCGGCAGCAGACGGGGCAGTCCTCCACGTAGGCCTCGGCGGAGGCGCCCAGCGAGTCCACGTCGACTTCCACCTCTTCACCGCAGTACGGGCACGTCTGGGTGGCGGCATCCGCGAAGGGCTGCATCTTCAGCCTCCTGGCCTCTTGGCGAGGCAGTTCGATGACGTGGACTGAGCGTCCGCGCCATCAGACGCTAGAATCCCCACCCCATGGCTCCCCCTTCCCGGAATCGCATCGCGGACATCCTCATCAAGGCGCGCGTCATCGACGAGCTGCAGCTGCGCAGCGCGCTCGCGTCGCTGGACCAGTGGGGTGGGCGCGTGTCTCGCGTCGTCTCGGACCTGGGACTGGCGTCCGAGGAGACCATCACCCAGGCCATCTGCCAGGGGCTGGGAATGCCGCGCGTGCAGCTGGGCAACCTGACGAAGGACGCGGCCGCGCTGTCCCGCGTGGACGTGACGCTCGCCGAGCAGAAGGGCGTCTTCCCTGTCCAGCTCAAGGACAACGGCAAGACGCTGGTCCTGGCGATGTCGGACCCCACGGACCTGGCCACGTTGGACCAGGTGGCGGCGCGCAGCCGCGCCCGGGTGGTACCCATGGTGGCGGGCGACCGTGAAATCGAGCACGCCATCCTGCGCCACTACCGCAACCAGGAGCCGGTGGAGAAGAAGCGCTTCAAGCCCGACGCGAAGCAGCAGGACGCGGGCGACCTCCCGGAGGAGGAGGAGTTCAAGGTCGTGGACATGAGCGGCAAGACGGTCGTCAAACGCATCAGCGACATCGTCGACCCGAACGCCGCCCCGCCCGCCGCCGCGGC
>NZ_RAWD01000689.1:0-814 GCF_003612065.1 Corallococcus sp. CA047B | reverse complement strand
CCGTCAGGTGGTGGGCGGGGTGGGGGCCAGCTGGACGGTGTCACGGTGGGTGTCACTGGAGGCGGACACGCGGACCGCGTGGACTCGCTCGCCCGACGTGGAGGCGGCCCGCATGGTGTGGTCCGCGACGCTGGGACTGTCGGTACGGCAAACTGGTATCCTCTGAAGCTCCCCCATGGCGAAGCTCATCCTCCTGTCCGTCCTCATCGCCACCGTCGCGCTGCCCGGCGCGGCGGCGCGCGACGCGAATCCGTGGCGGGGGATGAAGAAAGCCATCTTGTGGGTGGCCCTCTTCAACGTGGCTTACGCATACGGCGTGCTCGTCCTCGTTCCCAGGTACGGGTTCGGGTGAGGGAAGGAAAGGCGTTCGACGTGATGGAGCTCCAACAGCTCACCGTCCTCCTCGTGGAGGACTCTCCGATGTTCCGCGTCATGCTGCGTGACATGCTCCAGGAAATGGGCGTGAAGAACGTGGTGGAGAAGCCCAACGGGAAGTCCGCCATGGAGTACCTCCAGGGCGAGGAGAAGCCCGACCTCGTGTGCCTGGACCTGACGTTGCCGGACGTGTCCGGCTACGACGTCTGCGAGCACATCCGCCGCACGCCCGCCATCGCGCACGTGCCGGTGCTGATGGTGAGCGCGCGCAACCTGCCGGAGGACAAGGCCTACGCGGAAGAGGCCGGCGCCAACGGCTACCTGGGCAAGCCCTTCACGCCGGAGGAGCTGGAGAAGCGCGTGCGCCAGGTCCTGAAGGCCGCGGTGCCCCGGAGCTCCATCTCGTGACGTCTCCCGCCCCCCGCACGCCCCACTCCGC
>NZ_RAWD01000688.1:0-822 GCF_003612065.1 Corallococcus sp. CA047B | reverse complement strand
GGAGATGAACGCCGGGATGCCCGCGTTCGAGTACGAATAATAGGAATGGATGTGCCCGTAGAGCGTCAGGTCCACCCCCGCTCGCGCCATCTTCCCCACCAACCCGGCAGCCTCACCCCGGATGGCGAAGCCTCCGCCCCGGACGCCAATCGGATCCAACGGAGGGATGTGCATGGCCACCACGTGCACCGCGTCGCGCGCCTCCTCCAGCCACCCGTCCAGCTGCTGCTCCACCAGCGGATCCACCGTGCTGCTGCCGGAGTCCACCAGGCTGAAGTGCGCACCCCGGAAGGTGAAGTGCTGGCTCGCCCGCCCCACGAGCCGCTGGTACTCCCTGGCGTCGTCCGTGAACGTCTCGTGGTTGCCCAGCGTCGCGAACAACGGGATGCGGGAGCCCGCCTCCAGCCGCTGCTGGAACTCCTCCAACTGCTCGCGCGTCCCGTACTCCGTCAGGTCGCCCGCGAAGAAGATGAAGCGCAAGCTGGGGTCTTCGTTCAGCCGCGTGTAGACGTCCCCCACCTTCGACAGCGCCTCCTGCACGTCCGCCAGCGCCGCGAACCGGAACGGCTCCCGCGAGTCCCAGTCCGGCGGCGCCACCGTCAGCCGCGCCGTCGCTCCCGGCCGCAGCGCCACGCGCCACGCCTTCACCGTCGGGTGCGCGTCCGGCAGCGCTTCCACGGAGAGCGCCGTGCCCGCTTCGTCCACCGCCTCCAGCGCCGCGTCCGGCATCGCGTTGTGCACCGTGAGGAGCCAGTCGGCTCTCGCCTGCGCCCCGGCGGCGACGCGCACCGTGAACACCGGCGCCTGCCCCCACAGTTCCAG
>NZ_RAWD01000687.1:0-832 GCF_003612065.1 Corallococcus sp. CA047B | reverse complement strand
GCAGCAGCCGAGGACGAGGAAGCCGAAGTGGACATCGTCCCTGCGCTCATCGCGGACGCGAAGGCGGCGCAGCTGGTTCTTCCAGGCCAGTGTGCGCTCCACCACCCAGCGGTAGCGTCCCAGCCGTTCCTTGGACTCCACACCTGGGCGGGCGATGCGCGGAGCAATGCCGCGCAGGCGCAAGCCGAGTCGGTTCTTCCTGGAGGCATAGGCTTTGTCGCCGTGGACCTTCGCGGGGCGGAAGCGTCGCTGCCCCGAAGGCATCCTCACCGCGGGGACGGAGTCGACGAGCGGGAAGAGTTCATGCGTGTCGTGCACGTTGGCCGCTGTCACGGACTCCGTCAGAGGCAGGCCGTGGGCGTCTACGAGAAGATGATGCTTGCTACCCGCCTTCGCTCTATCCGTCGGGCTTGGGCCCGTGAGGGCCCCCTTTTTGACGCCCGCACGGACGAGGAGTCGATGGAGGCGCGCGAGAAGTCCACCTTGCCTCGCAGCCCCAGCTCATCCAGCAGCCGCGCCTGGAGCTGTTCCCACACGCCGGCCCGGGTCCATTCCTCCAACCTGCGCCAGGCTGTCATGCCCGACAGGCCGAACTGCTTGCGAGGCAGCATCTCCCACGGGATGCCGCTCCTGAGCACGAAGACGATGGCCTCCAGCGCCGCCCGGTCGTCCGCACGAGGGCGGCCCAGCTTCTTCTTCGGCCGAGGCGGAGGCAGCAGGGGCGCCACGCGCTGCCAGAAGGCGTCGGGGACGAGTTCACGGACCATGTCCCTCAAGCTGAGGATGCCCCTTGCCAACGGCCAGCCCAGCCCTGACTTTCGTTAGGTGCTGT
>NZ_RAWD01000686.1:0-854 GCF_003612065.1 Corallococcus sp. CA047B | reverse complement strand
GCCGGGGAGTGGAAGCGGCACGGGGTCGTTGGATCCGAACCTCGCCGGCTATCGCGACGCGCTCCGGGTGCTGGACCAGAACTGGGACACCTTCGACACGGCGGTGGGGGCGAAGGACGGCAAGCTGTCGATGGCGAACCTGGAGGCGTTGCTCGGCAGCCCGGCGGCGTCCCCCACGCTCAAGCGCGCCGCGCAGTTCTTCAAGGACAACCCGGAGTACTTCAGCCGGCTGGAGATGGCGGCGGGGAGCGGGAGCCGGGACGGCGTCGCCAGCCGGCAGGACCTGAGCGCGGAGCTGGCCGCGGTGGCGAAGCTGCCAGAGGTGCCGGGGACGTCGCCGACCCGTCCGAATACGGGGGGCTCGCGGGCGCGGGACATCGTGGACAACCCGAACATGAGCATCGAGCAGAAGGTGCAGGCGCTGCTCATGGGCATCACGGAGGACACCGACGCGGAGCTGCTGGACGTGATGAACGAGATGGCCAGCGCGCGTGAGGAGCGCGCGACGCTGGGCACCAGCGATTCGGACAAGGCGCGCGGCGCGAAGCTGGACACCAGCATGCAGGAGCTGGAGCTGCGCCTGCAGACGCTGATGGAGAAGCGCAAGGCCATGTTCGACCTGATGAGCAACATGTCGTCGAAGTTCAACGAGATGGCGAAGACGGCCATCTCCAACCTGCGCAGCGCGTGAGAGCCGCCATGGGACGCGTCATCAAACACGAAGGCGGCGAGGGGCTGAAGATGGAGACCGGAACGGCGCGCAGGCTGAAGGCGTTCGCGCGCGGAGAGACGACCTGGGCGGAGGTGGAGGGGATGACCTTCGAGGAGGCGAAGGCCATCGCGCAGGTGGGCTG
>NZ_RAWD01000685.1:0-863 GCF_003612065.1 Corallococcus sp. CA047B | reverse complement strand
GGCGCCACGTTCATGGCGTACGACCAGATTGACAAGGCGCCGGAAGAGCGGGAGCGCGGCAT
Source organism: Corallococcus sp. CA047B (assembly GCF_003612065.1). Taxonomy (NCBI): domain Bacteria; kingdom Pseudomonadati; phylum Myxococcota; class Myxococcia; order Myxococcales; family Myxococcaceae; genus Corallococcus; species Corallococcus sp. CA047B. Next base: position 801 of record NZ_RAWD01000685.1, on the reverse strand, counting down.
CACCATCTCCACGGCGCACGTGGAGTACAAGACGAAGAACCGCCACTACGCGCACGTCGACTGTCCGGGACACGCCGACTACGTGAAGAACATGATTACCGGTGCGGCGCAGATGGACGGCGCCATCCTGGTGGTTTCGGCGGCGGACGGCCCGATGCCGCAGACGCGTGAGCACATCCTGCTGGCCCGCCAGGTCGGCGTGCCCTACATCGTCGTCTTCCTGAACAAGGTGGACATGCTGGACGACCCCGAGCTGCGCGAGCTCGTGGAGATGGAAGTCCGGGACCTGCTCAAGAAGTACGAGTTCCCCGGCGACAGCATCCCCATCGTCCCCGGCTCGGCGCTCAAGGCGCTCGAGGGTGACACCAGCGACATCGGCGAGCCGGCTATCCTGAAGCTGATGGAGGCGGTGGACAGCTACATCCCGACGCCGCAGCGCGCGACGGACAAGCCCTTCCTGATGCCGGTGGAAGACGTCTTCTCCATCGCCGGCCGTGGTACGGTGGCGACGGGCCGCGTCGAGCGCGGCATCATCAAGGTCGGCGAGGAAGTCGAAGTCGTCGGTCTGCGCGCGACGCAGAAGACGGTCGTGACGGGCGTGGAGATGTTCCGCAAGCTGCTGGACGAGGGCCGCGCGGGCGACAACATCGGCGCGCTGGTCCGTGGCCTCAAGCGCGAGGACATGGAGCGTGGCCAGGTGCTGGCGAAGCCGGGCTCCATCACGCCGCACACCAAGTTCAAGGCGCAGATCTACGTGCTGTCGAAGGAAGAGGGTGGGCGCCACACCCCGTTCTTCAAGGG
>NZ_RAWD01000684.1:0-876 GCF_003612065.1 Corallococcus sp. CA047B | reverse complement strand
CGTGCTGCTCGACCGTGGGGTACTGACGGTTGGCGGAAACGCGTTGCTTCAGGGGGCGCCACAGATGATCCATGCAGTTGAGTTCTGAGCGCTGCTTGGGCAACAGCAGCAGGTGGATTCCGAGGCGAGCGGCGAGCTGCTGGGACTTCTGGGCCGTGTGACAGCTGGCGCGGTCCAGCACCAGCAGCAGCGGGCGGCCGGGGTAGGCGGCACGCAGGGTGCGCAGAAAGTCCATGAAGTCTTCGCGCCTGGCGCGCTGGGTTGCCAGCACCACGCGCTTGCCGGTGCGCGGATTGATGGCGCCCCACAGCGTGCGCTTGGCGTTTTCGCCTGTAATCGGCACCACGGCTTGCTTTCCCAGCGGGGCCCAGACGGCGCGCAGCGGCGGAAACCACCGCAGCACCGTGCTGTCCATGACGAGCAGCACGGCCCGGGGGAGCAGGCGTTTGAGCCGTTTCAGACGGCGGACAAGGCCCCCTTTTTCTGCCCTGGATGGGGCGCCGCCGTGGCGTACACGTACCGTGGCCGCTTCCACGCCAGACCCGCCTCGTGCAACCGGCGGCGCAGTGTGCGGGGCGACACTTCGACGCCCTGTCGCTTCAGGTGCGTGCACAGCAGCGGCACCGTCCAGCCGTGGCTCGCCCAGGACTCCTTCTCTGGGCTGCCTCGGACGACTTCGCGCAGGCGCTCGGCCGTCAGGCGTGGCGCTTTCCTCGGCCGACCCTGCCGCGGGGCATCTCGCAGCGCTTCGGGGGTACGCTGCGCCAGATAGCGCTCCAGCCAGAAGTAGACGGCTGGCCGACTCAGGGCTGCCAGATGCGCAGCCTCGCCCGGGCCTTTGCCCTCTGCGAGGAGTCTCACGGCCAGTAGCCGACG
>NZ_RAWD01000683.1:0-887 GCF_003612065.1 Corallococcus sp. CA047B | reverse complement strand
CATCAGCACTCCCACGCGCTTGCCCATGTCGTTGATGCCTCCTTGGGCCTGCTCCAGAGCATGGATGATGCCACGCACCGGGGGTGGTCCCCGGCGCGGACATCGCGTGCAAGCGGCTGGAATGACGGGGGTTTCCGGGGTGCCGCCTGCCAGGAGGCAGCCGTGTCCGGGGAGACACGGCGCGGCCGGGGGGCCACGCGGGGAGGCGCCACGCGGGCCTTCGCGGCCCGGGCACCTCCACGGCGGGTGCAGCGGCCGGGAACCGGGTCAGAAGCCCGGAGCCCGGCCTGGAACCTCACCCGCCGTCGGCGAGGCCACCGTCGGTGAGCAGTCCACCGTCGGTGGTGCCGGCATCCGGGGTGCCGGCGTCAGGGGTTCCGGAATCCTGGACCCCCGCGTCGGTCGGGCCCGCGTCGGTCGCGGGGCTGTCCTCGGAGACACAGGCCTCGTTCCGGCAGACATAGCCCTCCAGGCACTGGCCCCGGTCGCAGGGCTGCCCTTCCGGGTCGAAGTCGACGAGCAGGCTGCAGGCGGACAACCCCAGCCCCAGAACCAGGGCCGAGGGAACGATGAGCGATGAAAGGCGAAGGCGCATGGCTAGTAGTTCCGGAGATCGTCATCGTCGAGCTTGGGACGCTGCTTCTTCTCTTCGTCGCGCTTGCGCTTCTCCTCTTCCTCGCGCTTGCGCTTCTCCTCCTCGTCCCGCTTCCGCTTCGCTTCCTCGTCGCGCTTGCGCTGTTCCTCCTGCTCGCGCTGCTCCTTCTTGAGGCGGGCCTCCTCCTCACGCTGGCGCTTCGCCTCGGCCTCGCGCTCCTTGCGCGTCAGCTTCTTCGCGGGCGCCGGCGGCTACCTCGCCTTCTACAAGGGGGGGCGCGGTTCGTCGTCCC
>NZ_RAWD01000682.1:0-890 GCF_003612065.1 Corallococcus sp. CA047B | reverse complement strand
ATCATGAAGAAGCTGAACGAGATCGCGATGTCGATCATCGGCAACATGAAGTAATCCTGCCGCTTCCTGGCAGAGAGAGCCGGCCCTCCTTCACTGGAGGCCGGCTCTTCGCTTTTGCGGGCCTGCCCCGGCACGACGACGGAGGGCACCGGGCCCTCCGCGCCAGGCCTGACTCAGGGCGTCGGAAGCTGGGCGTTCAGCAGGATCTGATGCCGGGTGGTGGTGAGGACGTCGAAGTCCGCGGTCACCGAGTCGGCGTAGTTGCCGGTGTCCCGGACGCGGACCTGCATGGGACGGACGGACTTGCCCGTCTGCGCGTAGCGGGCGGTCACCGTGTACCGGCCGACGGGCACATCCTGCACCGCGTCACCATCCGGCGTGCGCACCAGCTTCTTCGTGATGGGCGCGCCCTCGCTGCCGTCCACCAGCTTTCCGCTCGGCGTCAGCGTCAGCTCGATGTCGTCCGAGTTGATGGCCTGCTCCGGATCCGCGGGGTCGATGAGCTGATCCACGTAGACGGCGACGAACCCGCCGTAGAAGCCGGTGTCGTCAGCGCGCTTTCCCGACAGCTTCCAGGTGAAGTTGCGCACGGCACCTTCATTTCCGGCGAAGACGCTGTCGTCGTTCGGATCCAGGTCGAAGGTGTACGACCTGGCGTTGTACTGGACCTTGTGCGTCGCGCTGGCATGCCAGGTTCCCGCCGGCTTGCTCACGTCGATGCGGTAGGTGCCATCCGACCCCGTCGTCGCCAGGGCGTTGGAGTTGTAGACCAGGGTGTTGTCGGCGACGACCGTCACCCCCGGGAGCGGCTGGCCCCGGGCATCCACCACCTTGCCCGACATCTGACCACCCTCGGGAGTTCCTCCCCCACCCCCTCCGGTCTCCTTGGT
>NZ_RAWD01000681.1:0-898 GCF_003612065.1 Corallococcus sp. CA047B | reverse complement strand
GGGGCGGCGTCGCTGACGTGGGCTTCGTCGCGGGTGGCCCGGTCCAGAACGCCCTGCACCAGCTCCGGGAAGTCCAGGCCGGCGCGGGCGGCGATCTTGGGCAGCAGGCTTACGGGGGTGAAGCCCGGCAGGGTGTTCACCTCCAGCACCACGTCGTTCTCCGTGTCCGAGCACAGCACGTCCACGCGGCCGTAGCCCCGGCAGCCCAGGGCGCGGTACGCGGCGAGCGCGAGGGTCTCCACGTTGACGCGGCGCGTGTCGGACAGGCGGGGCGGCAGGAAGTACTGCGCGCCGCCCTTGTACTTGGCCTCGTAGTCGAAGCCCTCGCGCGGGAAGGCCACCTCGCAGCTGCCCAGCACGCTGTCGCCGAGGATGCCCACCGTCACCTCCTGCCCCTGGACGAAGCGCTCCACCAGGGCCTCGCCGCCGAAGCGGCACGCGTGGGCCACCGCGGGCACCAGCGCCCCGGCGTCGTGCACCACCGACAGGCCCACGGATGAGCCGCCCTTCGCGGGCTTCACCACGCAGGGAAAGCCGCTGTCGCCGTGCAGCTCCAGCGCGCGCTCCACGTCCGCGCGGCCCACCTTGTAGCCCCGGGGCGTGGCCAGGTTGTGGAGCTGGAAGAGCTTCTTCGCCATGGGCTTGTCCATGGCCAGCGCGGAGGCCAGCACGCCGGAGCCCGTGTACGGCAGCTCCAGCAGCTCCAGGAGGCCCTGCACGCGGCCGTCCTCGCCCATGCGGCCGTGCAGCGCGAGGAAGGCCACGTCCAGCTCCGCCGAGCGCAGCGCCCGGTCCAACCCGGGCCCCGCGAAGATACGGGTGACGGTGTGCCCCAGCGTCTCCAGGGCCGCCACCACGGCCTCCCCCGTCTTGAGCGAAATCTCCCGCTCCTCACCCC
>NZ_RAWD01000680.1:0-915 GCF_003612065.1 Corallococcus sp. CA047B | reverse complement strand
GGCCCCGATGCAACCCGCCCCCACTCCGCTCGCGACGTCGTCCCTTCCCGCTCCTCCGCGCTCCTGGCGGGAACGGGTCCCCTGGCCCCTGGTCCTCGTGGCGCTCGGCGCCTTCGTGCTGCGTGCGCTGGCGTTCTTCCATCCCACCGGCCCGCTCGGCTACCCGATGGACTACGACGAGGGCGTCTACTTCTCCGCCGCGGCGCTGCTCCTGCGCGGGGACCTGCCCTACCGCGACTTCATCTTCGTCCACCCTCCCGGCGCGCTCCTGCTCTGGGCTCCCGGCGCCGCCCTCACCCTGGGCTTCGACGCCGCCACGGCCTACGGCGTGACCCGCTTCGCCGCCGCCGCCGTGGGCGCCCTCTGCGCGTTCCTCGCGGGCCGCATCGCGTGGCGCGCCTGGGGTCCCCTCGCCGGCTGCGTGGCCGCGCTCGCCTACGCCGCGTACCCGGAGGCCATCACCGTCGAGCGCGGCACCTTCCTCGAACCCCTGCTCAACGTCCTGTGCCTGGGCTTCGCCAACCTCTGGCTCACCTCCGACACGCCCTCCCGCGCTCGGCGCATTTTCGCGGGCGTCCTCATCGGCCTCGCGGTGTCGGTGAAGCTTCCCGGCGGACTCTGGCTCGTCGCCGCGCTGCTGGCCCGGCCTTGGAAGGAATCCTGGCGCGACGTGCTCACGCTCGCGCTCATCGCCTTCGCCACGTTCGTCGTCGTCGTGGCCCCCCTCGCGGCGCAGGCCCCGTCCGAGTTCTTCCGCGACGTCATCGCCTTCCAGGCACTGCGCCCCGCCCACGGCGAAGCCGACCGACTGCTGCGCCTGCGCGACATCTTCCACGAGCGCCGGTTGGGAGAAGTCGCGCTCGCGCTCGTGGGCCTGGGGTTCGCCTGCGCTCACGCCTTCCGAGCCCCCTCCCC